>JAGQRA010000907.1 GCA_020425885.1 Planctomycetota bacterium
CGGCGCCGACGAGCTCGATGCCGGCCTGCTCGAGGTGCCGATGGTGCAACGGCTCTGCCTCGGCGCCGAACGGTTGCAGACCCGCGTCGTCGGCAACTTCAGCTACACCAATCGGGTGCCGCACGGCGCCCGCTTCGCCGCGGTCGGCGACGCCGCATGCTTCCTCGACCCGGTGTTCTCGTCGGGCGTCACGCTCGCGCTCTACGGCGCCGGCAGCCTCGTCGACGTCCTCGGTCCGGCGCTCGCCGCCGGCCGCGAGGCCGAGCCCGAGCTGCTCGCCGAACACACGGCGGCAATGGACCGCGCCTGCGCCACCTTCGCCGGCCTGATCGAGCGCTTCTACAACTCGAGGTTGGCCGAATCGATGTTCCTGACCAACAGCCTCGGGATGGAGCTGCGCCGCGGCGTGATCAGCGTGCTCGCCGGCGACGTCTGGCGCACCGACAATCCGTATCAGGAAATGCTGCTCAAGGCGCGTCGCCGCGGCGACGCCGACCGCGGATTTTCAGGAGCCGTGTGACCGGCCGCTTTCCATAGGATGGCCGCGATGCCCGCCGCCAATCTCCGCCCCCTCCTCGTCACGGGCTACAGCATGCTCAGCGCGCTCGGCGCCGGCCGCAGTCAGCATCTCGAGGAACTGGCGGCGAGCCGAACCGGACTGCGACCGAGCCACATCCCGCTCGACTTCGAGACCTGCGTCGGCCCGGTGACCGCCGCGCTGCCCGAGCTGCCGGGCGCGTTGCGACCGTGGCAGACCCGCATCGCCCGCATGGCCGCGCTGTTGATCGAGGAACTCGACGAACCGCTGCGCCGCGCCCGCGAGCGCTGGCAGCCCGAACGCTTCGCCATCCTGTTGGGCACGAGCACCGCCGGCGCCGAGACGACGGAGCGCGCCTACAAGGAGTTCGTCGAGCAGGGCGAGTTCCCCGACCGCTACGACTTCGCCCGCCAGCACACCTTCGGCGCCGTGCTGCACGTGATCCGCGAGCTGTCCGGCGCCAGGGGCCCGGCCTGGATGTGCTCGACGGCATGCACCTCGAGCGGCAAGCCGTTCGCGACCGCCCAGCGCCTGATGGCGGCAGGGATGATCGACGCCGCCATCGTCGGCGGCCTCGACACGCTCTGCACGATGACGCTGCAGGGCTTCGGCGCCCTGCAGGCGCTCGACCGCGTCCCGTCACGCCCGTTCAGCAAGGAGCGCAACGGCATCAGCATCGGCGAGGGTGGCGCGTTCGCGCTCGTCGAACGCGAGGGCGATGCCAGGGTGCTGGTCGAAGGCATCGGCGAGACCTCGGACGCCTATCACATCAGCGCGCCACATCCCGAAGGGCTCGGCGCCCGAGCGGCGATGCGCCAGGCGATGGCGCAGGCCGGCGTCGACGCCGCCGCCATCGACCACGTCAACGCGCACGGCACCGGCACCCAGCTCAACGACAGCGCCGAGGCCAAGGCGATCTCGGCGATCCTCGGCAACGACGTTCCGGTCGTCTCGACCAAGGCCTTCACCGGTCACACGCTCGGCGCCGCGGCCGCGCTCGAGTTCGCCTTCTCCGCCTGTGCGATCGAGGAGGGCTGGATCCCGGCGGCGCTCGCCGTCACGCCGGTCGACCCCGAGATCCCGGTCAGGATCCCGGTGACCGTGACGCGCGGTGACTTCCGCCGCGTGATCAGCAACTCGTTCGCCTTCGGCGGCAACAACGTCAGCCTGCTCGTGGGGGCGCCATGACCGACGGTCTGCAACTCGCGATCACCGGCCTCGGCCTGTGGCTGCCCGGCTATCCGTCGGCCGCGGCCTGGGCCGGCGGCGCCCACGACGCCGCGCTGCCGAAG
>JAGQRA010000908.1 GCA_020425885.1 Planctomycetota bacterium
CCTCTCCTTTACCTTTCGATGCGGAAACCCCGCACGACCGACAAAGCAATGTATGCGCCGCCCGAATTTCTCAGAATCGACAATGGGTTGCCGAGAGCGGCGCCACCAACTGGAAGGTATTTCGACAGCTGCGGAGGCGTTCGCGCGAACGGCTATTCGTAGTGGTGGAAGCCCCGACCGGTCTTGCGGCCGAGATAGCCCGCCTCGACCATCTCCACGAGAAGAGGCGCCGCACGGTACTTGGGATCCTTGAACCCCTCGAACAGGATCTGCATCACCGCCAGCTGGACGTCGAGCCCGATCAGGTCGCAGAGCGCGAGCGGTCCGATGGGGTGGTTGCAGCCGAGGCGCATCGCATCGTCGATCTCCCGGGCCGTGGCCAGACCCTCCGCAAGCGCGAAGATGGCCTCGTTGATCATCGGGCAGAGCATCCGGTTCACGACGAACCCGGGCGAGTTCCGGACCTGCACCGGAGACTTGCCGATCGCCTTCGACACGGCCTCCACTGCCGCATAGGTTTCCTCCGACGTCTGCAGCCCGCGGATCAGCTCGACGAGCTGCATGACCGGCACCGGGTTGAAGAAGTGCATGCCGATCACCTGGGCCGGCCGCTTGGTGGCCGCTGCGAGCTTCGTGATGGAGATCGAGGACGTGTTCGACGCAATGATGGCGTCGGCTCGCGCGACGGCGTCGAGCTTGCCGAAGATCTCGAGCTTGAGGGGGAGGTTCTCCGTGGCTGCCTCGACGATGAGGTCCACGTTGCCCAGAGCGGTCATGTCCGTCGACGTTGCGATGCGGCCGACTGCGGTATCGCGAGCCTCGGCCGTCATCTTCTCCTTCTTGACCAGCCGATCGAGGCTGCCCGACACCGTCTTGATGGCGCGGTCGAGCTGGGCCTGACCGACATCGGTGAGGGTCACGGAATGACCGGCGACCGCGAACGCCTGTGCGATGCCATTGCCCATGGTGCCGGCGCCGACGACGCCGATTGACCGGATCTGCATGTGTCTGTCTCTCTACGAATGAATGGCGGGAACCGGCGATTCTAACCGTGCCGGAAGCCGGCTCCAGCGGTCCGGACGGTACGGACGCCGCCACCGTCCGCGACCGGGGACGGCAGCGGGCGGCAACGGAACGGGCTCCGCGGGACGGCCTGTCAGACGATCGGCGCGAGGAACGGGCGCGCGAGATTCTCCTTACGGCCTTCGAGCTGGGGGACCTGGGTGAAGCTCTTCGCGAGTCTTGTCTTGGCGAGCGCGTGCAGGTCGCGGTAGGAAAGGCGGCCTTTCTTGGCCCGGATGGCGGCGACCAGGTTGTAGGTGAGTGCGCCGTTGAACGTGCCGCCTATCCTCGCATCGGCAGACGTCTGGGTATCGCGGCAGCCGGTGACGAGAACCTCCGGGATGTCCACGGTTGCCACGTCGCTGCGGCGCCTCGCGGCGCGGGGCGCGGCCCGAATCCCCACGCGCACCTTGCCGCGCAGCTTCCGCCCGGACTCCTCCGCCATCATGTCCCAGGGATTCGGCAGGTACCGCGGAATCGACGGGGCATCGGGTGGCAGGATCGCCCGGGTATTCGAGCCCGAATGGCAGCAGTCCATGATCACGGTAAGGTTCACGCCGGCACGCAGGCGGTCGAACGTGGTGCGCAGCCAGTCGTCGGTGAGGGGGTCCTTCCAGTCGAGGTCGGTCGGGCACAGGATCTCGTCGCGACCATCCGCCTCGTCGCCGTTCGCGTCCGGAACGTTGGCGCCGTGCCCCGAGTAATGGAGCAGCAGGACGTCCCCGCTGCGCCCGCTCTTCACCAGATCCCGGATCGCCGCCTGCATGTTGCGCTTCGTCGCGTCGAAGTCCGTGAGTGTCACGATGTCCTTCGCCGCGAAGCCGCAGACGTTC
>JAGQRA010000909.1 GCA_020425885.1 Planctomycetota bacterium
GCTGGGAGATCCCGGTCAGCGCGGTCACGGCCGATGGTCAGGGGCCGATCGGGCGCTACTACATCGACGGCAACACCGGCGCGGTCCTGCACTACACCAACGACAAGCACGAGTGCGGCTTCCCCGGCTGCGGACTGAACGGCCACCGGGAGGCGGCTGCGCCGACCTCCGCGATGCCGCCTTCGACCGGCATCGTCATGGCCTGGACCCGGGTCGGCACCAGCGCGGTCGCGGCCCTGGTCAACGTGCCGCTCGCCGGCGTCGAGGTCTCGATCCCCGGTGTCGGCACCGTCGTCACCGACAGCGCCGGACAGTTCAGCGCCAACATCGCTTCGAACACCAGCGTCACGATCAACCTCAACGGCATCCACAGCCAGCTCATCACCGGCACCAGTGCGCCTGTGGTGACGCAGACGCTGATCGCCGGCGGCACCACGACGTTCCAGTTGCTGAGCAGCGGCGCCAGCGCCAACCAGGCCGCACACACCTCGACCTACTACTGGGTCGATCAGGTCAACGAGTGGTGCCGCACGATCCTCGGCAACTCGGCCCAGCTCAACACCGCCGACAACGTCGCGCCGCGCGTCAACATCGCCTCGACCTGCAACGCCTACTACACCAACAACACGATCAACTTCTACCAGGCCGGCGGCGGCTGCAACAACACCGGCTACTCGAGCGTCGTGGCCCACGAATGGGGTCACGGTCTCGACGACCGCTACGGCGGCATCTCGCAGACCAACGGCCTCAGCGAAGGCTGGGGTGACATCCTCTCGATGTACCTGCTCGACAACCCGATCGTCGGCGAGGACTTCACGACCTCCGGCGGCTACGTCCGCATCGGCACCAACAACCGGCAATACCCGAGCGGCAGCGGCGTGCACGCCCAGGGCGAGTCGTGGATGGGCTTCGCCTGGCAGCTGCGTGAGCGGCTCGCCACCACGCAGAGCAGCCGCGCCGTCGCCATCGCGATCAGCGACGACATCGTCGTCGGCTCCATCGCGGCCGACGCCACCAACCAGGTCGACGCGGTCACCGAGGTCTTCATCGCCGACGACAACGACGGCAACCTGAGCAACGGCACCCCGCACTCGCCGGAGCTGATCTACGCCTGCAACCTGCACTCGCTGCCTTATCCGGGCGGCGGTCCGACCGGGCCGACCAACGACGATTGCGCCAACGCCATCGCGATCACCAACGGCCTCAACGGCCCGTACACCAACGTCGGCGCCCTGACCTCGTCGCCGTCGTGGCCGTGCGCGGCCGGCGGCGCCGACGTCTGGTTCACCTACGCCACCGCCACCGGCGGCACGCTGACGGTCGACACCTGCGGCGTCGCGGCCTACGACACCGCGATCCAGATCTTCTCCGGCAGCTGCAGTTCGCTGACGAGCCTGGCCTGCAACGACGACTCCTGCAGCCTGCAATCCTCGGTGACGGTCACCACCTCACCCGGGACCTACTACATCCGTGTCGGCGGCTACAGCTCGGCGATGGGCTCCTTCAGCCTCAACGTCAACGGGCCGACCGGCATCCCGGCGACCAAGACGCCGTACGGCACCGGCTGCTACGCGGGTTCGAAGGCGTTCTACGAGTCGTGGACGACCGCCAGCGGCTTCGACCTCAATGGCACCTCGATGCGCCTGGTCAAGACCGGCAACTACTACGTCGCCCACGCCGCCGGCAGCTACGTCGCCCCCACCGGCGGCGCGACCGCGCTGTCGCTGTCCGACGACTCGGAGACGACGGTCAACCTGGCCGGCTCGTTCCAGTATCCCGGCGGTTCGACCTCGAGCCTCGTCGTCTGCTCCAACGGTTTCGTCTCGACCGCGACCGGCAACGGCACCGCCTACCTGCCGAGCGCGTCGGTCTGGCTCGGCTCGACTCAGCCGCGCTGGGGCTGCTGGCACGACCACAACCCGGCGGCAGCCGGCAGCGGCAGCGTCAAGTTCGAGCAGATCGGCCAGATGGCCTACATCACCTGGGATGGCGTCTTCGACTACGGCACCTCCAACCCCAACACCTGGCAGCTGCAGTTCGACCTGTCGACCGGCAACGTCACCTACGCGTGGCAGAGCATGAGCGGCACCGGCAACGGCATCCTCGTCGGCTACGCCCACATCGCCCCCAACACCGATCTCGGCAGCATGGACATCTCGGCCGCCCTGCCGGGAACGTTCCGGACCCAGCCGAACAACTCGACGCCGCTCGCCCTCGACAGCACGTTGCCGCAGCTCGGCAGCACGCTGACGTTCACGGCGACGAACTTCCCGGCGGCCTCGGCGATCGGCTTCCAGGTCCTGAGCTTCGTCCGGCACGACCCGGGCATCGACCTG
The DNA here is from genome assembly GCA_020425885.1 of Planctomycetota bacterium. The sequence goes on from JAGQRA010000909.1 coordinate 2,337, forward strand.
ACGCCGTACGGCATGCAGGGCTGCTACCAGTTCACCGGCACCGACGCCGTGGTCGTGGTGATCCCGGCCGGCGGGCAATCGACCTACTCGATGCCGATCCCGAACAGCACCGCCTACATCGGCCTGCCGATCAACGGCCAGACCTATGCGGCCTCGCCGGGCGCCAACGTCGCCGGGCTGATCAGCAGCAACGGCGTCCGCGCCGTCATCGGCCTGTAGCCGCCCCCCCGCGCGCCCCGGGTCACAGCCCGAGGGCGCGCAGATGATCGGGATGGTTCTGGGCGATGCCCTGATAGGTCGCCGCCAGTTCGAGCGCCGCGGCCTGATCGCACTGCCAGCTGCGATAGGCCGCGCGCTTCGTCAGCTGCACCGCGGCCGCGGGATGGCGCGCGATCTCGAGCGCCCGCTCCCGCGTGACCTCGAGCAATAGCTCCGACGCCACGACCTCGTGCACCAGGCCGATCCGCAGCGCCTCGTCGGCGTCGAGCATCCGCCCGGTGAGCATCATCTCGAGCGCGCGCGGGAACCCGACCGTGCGCGCCAGGAACAGCGCGCCGCCGTCGCCCGGCACCAGACCGACGCGCACGAACGTCGAACCGAGCTGCGCCGTCGTCGCCGCGAGGCGCAGATCGCACATGCAGGCGAGGTCGAGGCCGGCACCGATGGCGGCGCCGTTGATCGCACACAGCAGCGGCTTGTCGAACTCGGCGATCCGCCGCGGCACGGCCTGGATGCCCTCCATGTAGCGCCGCCGCAGCTCGTGCGGATCGCCGGCGAACATGCCCGAACGCGCCCGCATCGCCTTGATGTCACCGCCGGCGTGGAAGGTCGGGCCGGCGCCGGTCAGGATCGCGCAGCGGACGCCGTCGTCGGCCGCGGCGCGATCGAGCGCCGCCGTGAGCTGTCGACACATCGCCTCGCTGTAGGCATTGCGCGCCTCGGGCCGATCGAGCGTGATCAGCGCCAGCGGTCCGTCGCTGCGATATTGAACGTGCGGTCGGGTCTCGGTCATGGCGCTGTTGTAGCAAGGCGCCCTCACCGCCAGCGACGAAAGCGGCCCCGCGACGCGGCCAGGTTCTGATTGCCGCGGCCACGCGCTTCCCTAATGTGCCGCAATGAGCGATCCGGGCATCGTCAACGCCAAACGGGCCGCCGCC
>JAGQRA010000910.1 GCA_020425885.1 Planctomycetota bacterium
CGCGGCATGGGCTCGCTCGGCGCCATGGCGCAGGGCTCGGCCGATCGCTATGCCCAGGGTGATCGCTACGCGCAGGGCGAGGCGGCGGAGCGGCAGAAGTTCGTGCCCGAAGGCGTCGAGGGCATGGTCCCCTACAAGGGGTCGGTCGCCGACTACGTCTACCAGCTCGTCGGCGGCATCCGCTCGGGGATGGGCTATTGCGGCGCGCGCACCCTGTCCGAGCTGACCGGCAAGGCGCGATTCCTGCGCGTCACCTCCGCGACGCTGCGCGAGTCCCATCCGCACGACATCCAGATCACCAAGGAGGCGCCGAACTACAGCGGCGAAGCATGAGCTCTGACCAAGACGGAACCCTGACTGCGAGCCCCGAGTCTGCGGGGCCGAACGGCGGCGTCCTGATCGTCGACTTCGGCGCCCAGTACTGCCAGCTGATCGCGCGCCGCGTGCGCGAACTCGGCGTCTACTCGCGCATCACCGTGCCCGAGCGCGCGATGTTCACCTTCGAGCACATGCGGCCCGACGCCGTGATCCTCAGTGGCGGCCCACGCTCGGTCTATGCCCACGACGCGCCCGAGCTCGACCCGTCGTTGCTGGCGAAGGGGGTGCCGGTCCTCGGCATCTGCTACGGCCTGCAATGGATGGCGCAGCACACCGGCGGCGCGGTGACGCCGGCGCAGGCCGGCGCCGAGTACGGGCGCACCGAGCTCGAGGTTCTCGATGCCGCCGACTTCCTGCTCGGAGTGCGCCAGTCGGGTACGGTCTGGATGTCGCACGGCGACAAGGTCGAGACCCTCGGCCCGGGTTTCGAGGTGCTGGCCCGCAGCGAGCCGTGCCCGTTCGCCGTCGTCGCCGACCGCGGGCGCAGGTTCTTCGGCCTGCAGTTCCACCCCGAGGTGGCGCACACCGAGGACGGCGCGCTGATGCTGCAGAACTTCGTGCTCGGCATCGCCGGTTGTCGCGCCGACTGGAACCCGGGCAACATCGTCGACAACAAGGTCGCCGCCGTGCGCGAGCTGGTCGGCGAGGACGGCGAGGTCGTGCTCGGGCTCTCCGGCGGTGTCGACAGCTCGGTCGCGGCCGTGCTGATCCATCGCGCCATCGGCCGCCGGCTGCACTGCGTGTTCGTCGACAACGGCCTGCTGCGCCACGGCGAGCGCGAAGGCGTCGAGGAGCTCTTCGCCGACCATTACCACATGGACCTCAAGGTCGTCGATGCCGGTGCGCGGTTCCTCGAGCAGCTCGCCGGCGTCAGCGAGCCGGAACAGAAACGCAAGATCATCGGTCGGGTGTTCGTCGAGGTGTTCCGCGAGGAGGCCAAGGGCCGTCGCGATGCGAAGTTCCTCGGCCAGGGCACGCTGTATCCGGACGTCATCGAGTCGGTCGCGGCGCACGGCGGCGCGACCTCGACGATCAAGAGTCACCACAACGTCGGCGGTCTGCCCGCGGACCTCGACATGACGCTGGTCGAACCGTTGCGCGATTTGTTCAAGGACGAGGCCCGCGCCATCGGCCGCGAGCTCGGTCTGCCGGCTTCGCTGGTCGACAGGCAGCCGTTCCCGGGCCCCGGACTCGCCGTGCGCTGCCTCGGCGAGGTCACGCCCGACAAGCTGGCGAAGCTGCGCGCCGCCGACCGCATCGTGCGCGAGGAGATCGAGCAGAACGATCTGCACCGCGATCTGTGGCAGTACTTCGCGGTCTACGTGCCGCAGAAATCGGTCGGCGTGAAGGGCGACGCGCGGGTCTACGAGGACGTCTGCGTGCTGCGGATCGTGAGCAGCCTGGACGCGATGACGGCCGACTGGGAGCTGCTGCCGGTCGCCGTGCTGAAGCGGATCAGCAACCGAATCCTCAATGAGGTGGGCGGTTTCTCGCGCGTCTGTCTCGACATCTCGAGCAAGCCGCCGGCGACGATCGAGTGGGAATGAGGACGGGGTGGGCCGAGCGGCCACCTGGAGCCCACGCCACCGACGCATAGGAGGACTCCCTAGCGGAAAATCAGCGGCAAGTCGGAGGCCCCCGGAATCCGAACTCTGGGTGGCGACAGCGGGGGCCGCTGTCGACCGGAGAACGTCGACAACCGTTGAGGGAGAGCCAACCATGACCCAGAGCACGATCGGTTCCTCGGAGCCGGACGCCATTGGCACAGCCGAACCGCCGCCGCGACCTGCCGCGAAGGAGCAGGTCACCCCGTCCTCCGCCGTCGCGGCCAAGAACTCGCGCAATGATGGCAAGACCTTCCAGATCGTCAGCTTCCGCCTCGGCGGTGAGGAGTACGGCGTCGACATCATGTCGGTGCAGGAGATCATCCTGGTCGGCCAGATCACGCAGGTGCCGGAAGTGCCGCCGCACGTCCTCGGCGTGATCAACCTGCGCGGCAACGTGATCCCGATCGTGAACCTCAGGCGCCGCTTCGGCATGCCCGAGAAGGCCAGCGACGAGGAGACGCGCATCGTCGTCATGAACATCGGTGGCCGCACGGTCGGTGCCGTGGTCGACGGCGTCAGCGAGGTGCTGAGGTTGTCGCATGACGACATGTCGCCGCCGCCGACGACGCTCGGCGGGGCCGGCAAGGACTACGTGATCGGGTTGGCGCGCCGGAACGACCGGCTGCTGATCCTGCTGGACATGGCTCGGCTGCTGGGCAGCGCCGAGGTCGACCAAGTGAACACGACGGAGTGAGGGGAAGAGACGATGACTACCAATGACACGATGACTGCAGAAGAGACCCGTACGACGGAGACCGAGGAGCAGAAGGTGCTCGAGGCCGCGCGGCGCGCCGCCGACGCCATGGACTCGGTCGCCACCAACGTCCTGATCTGCGACGCGGACTTCAACATCACCTACGGCAACAAGAAGTCGAAGGACACCCTGCGCCTGCTCGAGCCGATCCTGATCGAGAAGTTCGGCATCCGCTCCGACCAGGTGTTCGGCATGAACATCGATCGTTTCCATGCCAACTCGTCGCACCAGCGCAAGCTGCTGCAATCGCTGCGCGGTCGCAACCACACCGCCGAGTTCATGCTCGGCAAGGACTACATCGCGCTCAGCGCCGCCGGGCTGTTCGACGCGGACGGCAACTTCGACGGCGCGGTCGTCAACTGGGAGGTCGTCACCGAACAGAAGCGGATCGCCGCCGAGATCGAACGCAAGGCGCGCGAGGAGGCCGAGACCGCCGCCGAGCTGCGCAAGAAGGTCGACATCCTGCTGCAGGTCGTCGACAGCGCCGCCCGCGGCGATCTGACCGTTGCCCACGAGGTCGGCGGCCAGGATCCGATCGGCCAGCTCGGCGAGGGCCTGAGCCGCATGATCGGCGATCTGCGCAACATCATCGTGCAGATCAAGCAGGGCAGCGAGCAGTTCAGCGTCAGCGCCGGCACGATCAGCAACGCCTCGAGCAGCCTGTCGGAGTCGGCCCAGACCAACGCCGCGACCGTCGAGGAGATGACGGCATCGGTCGATCAGCTGACCGAGAGCATCCGCCTGATCGCCTCGAATGCCGGCGACGCCAACCGTCTCGCCGACGAGACCAACGTCCGTGCCCGGGCCGGCGGCCAGGCGGTCGACCGTTCGATCGCGGCGATGGAGGAGATCAACCGCTCGAGCGAGCGCATCAGCGAGATCATCCAGGTGATCAGCGAGATCGCCAGCCAGACCAACCTGCTGGCCCTCAACGCCGCGATCGAGGCGGCGCGCGCTGGCGAGCACGGCCTCGGCTTCGCGGTCGTCGCCGACGAGGTGCGCAAGCTGGCCGAGCGCAGCAGCGAGGCAGCCAAGCAGATCACGACGCTGATCCGCGAGTCGACGCAACGCGTCGTCGAGGGCACCAAGCTGTCGCAGCAGACCGGCGAATCGCTGAAGGAGATCATCGGCGGCGTGCAGGATACGGCGCAGTCGATCGCCCAGATCGCGACCGCGACCGATCAGCAGTCGGCGACGGCGACCGAGGTCGGACGGGCGATCCAGAACGTCGCCAAGCTGACCGAAGGCAACTCGACCAGCGCCAGCGACATGGCCGCCTCGGCCGAGGAGCTGTCGGCGCAGGCGATCGCGATGAAGGAGCTGGTCCGCCGCTTCTCCATCTGAGCAGCAGCGTGCGTACCGCCCCGGCGCGGTGCCGGGGCGCATTCGACGAGCAGGGATACAGACATCATGAGCGGCGACCCAGCGAATCTCGACCTCGTGGCCGACTACCTCGGCGAAGCGCACGACTACCTCGACACCCTCAACCGGATCCTGCTCGAGCTGTCGGACAAGAAGGGGGGGTGGCCTTCGGAGACGGTCAACGAGCTGTTCCGTTGCGCGCACTCGTTGAAGGGGCTGTCGGCCTGCTTCGGCTTCGATCGTTCGAACAAGGTCACGCATGAACTCGAGAGCCTGCTGGTGCTGGTGCGCGACGGCAAGATCGCGCCCGATACCAAGGTGGTGCGGGCGCTGTTCGGCGCCATCGACCTCGTCACCCACCTGACGGGTGAGATCGCCGCCGGTTGCCGCGAGACCGCCGACATCGAGCTCGTGCTCAACGATCTGCGCCAGGCCGAGGTCAGCGGCGCGCCGGCAGCGGGCGATGCACCGGAGTCCCAGGTGCAGGATGCCGGCTCCGGTCGCGAGCCGAAGAGGCCCGAGCCGGTCGTCGCCGTCGCGGCTGGGAAGCCGGGCGCCAACGAGACCGTACGCGTTCGCATGGACCGGCTCGACCGCATGGTCAATCTGACCGGTGAGCTCGTCATCGCACGCTCGCGCTTCCAGATCGTGACCAACCACCTGCGTTCGTTGCACCATCTCGGCGAGCTGGTCAGCGCGGCCCGCGAGCTGCGCGAGGACATCGAACATGCCGTGGGCAAGGGCGAACCCCGCACCGCCGAGCGGCTGGTCGGGATCCTGGAACGGCTCCGGGTCCGGGCCGAGACCCTGACCGATGGCATGAGCGAGTTCGGCGACCTCGGCCGCTCGCTGCGCGATCTCGAAGAGGCGGCCTACGATCTCGACGGCATCACGTCGGGCATCCACGAGGCGGTGCTGCAGCTGCGCATGGTGCCGCTCGACACCGTGTTCCGCCGCCTGCAGCGGACGGTGCACGACACGGCCGAGCTGCTCGGCAAGCGCATCGATCTGGATCTCGACGGCGGCGAGACCCAGATCGACAAGCGCATGGCCGACGAGCTCGTCAATCCGATGGTTCACATCCTGCGCAACGCCGCCGACCACGGCATCGAGTCGATGTCGGCGCGCATGGCCGCGGGCAAGTCGGGTCGTGGTCTGATCCGTGTCGCGAGCCGTCAGCAGGGCAGTTCGGTCGTGATCGAGATCGAAGACGACGGCGCCGGGATCGACCCCGAACGGGTCGCCGACAAGGCGATCGAGAAGGGGATCGTCACCGCCGAGGCGGTGGCGGCGATGTCGACCGATCAGGTGCGGCGCCTGGTGCTGGCGCCGGGATTCTCGACCGCGGCCGCGGTCACGGACATCTCGGGTCGCGGCATGGGGATGGACATCGTCGAGAGCACGATCAAGCGGCTGCGCGGCTCGCTCGATCTCACCTCCGAGGTCGGCCGGGGCACGCGGTTCACGATCACCTTGCCGCCGAGCATGTCGATCCTGAGCAGCCTGCTCATCGAGGTTCGCGGCACCACGTTCGCGCTGCCGATGACCGAGGTCCGCGAGATCATCGAGCTGACCCGGATGCGCATCCAC
>JAGQRA010000911.1 GCA_020425885.1 Planctomycetota bacterium
AAGGCGCAGCTGGCCGAGGTGTTGGCGCTCGAGGTACGCAGCGTCAACGAAGGCGCATTCCCGCTGTAGGGGAGCGCGGCCGACCGGCACGGGCCCCGCTGCGCGCACATGCACGCGGCGGACTACCTCCTTGTTGACGACGACGCCCCCCGTTCGGCCAATGGGAGCGCCGGCACCCGGCTCTAGACTGCAGCCGTGTGCCGATCGGGCCACACCGCTCCCGGCATCTCGACGGCACACGAGGAGGACATGATGCGCGTCGCCTCTCCGTCACTCTGGCCGTGGACCGTAGGCATCGCCATTCCCGCGGCCCTGTTCGTCGCCTCGCCCTTCGTGGTCGTGACCGATCTGCAGCTGCCCGGAACGCAGCCGCTCGAGGTCGCGCCGCTGAATGCGGCGACGCAGTGCGACAACTGCCATGGCGGCTTCGATCCCGATTCGGAACCGGCGCGACCGTGGCGCGGCTCGATGATGGCCCAGGCCGGGCGTGATCCGCTGTTCTGGGCGACCATGGCCATCGCCGAACAGGACTTCCCCGATAGCGGCGACCTGTGCCTGCGTTGCCACGCGCCGCGCGGATGGTTCGAGGGACGCTCGACGCCGACCGACGGCTCCGGCCTGTTGGCCGCGGACGAGGACGGCGTCGAATGCGCGATCTGCCACCAGCTCACCGATCAGGACGGTCAGGAACACCCGGGCGTGCAGCTGGCACCCTTCATCGCCAATGACGGCGGCACGCCGCCCGAGGGATTCTACGGCAGCGGCACCATGGTGCTGGCGGCGGGCAACACCCGCTACGGCCCGTACGGCTCCACCGCAGCCAGTCACAGCTACGCGGGTTCGCTGTTCCACCGCGACTCGGCCCTGTGTGGCACATGCCACGACGTCTCCAACCCGGTGACCGGCGACCTCGCCCACAACCACGGCGCGCAGATTCCATTGCCGGCGGGGAGATTCAGCGGCGTGCCGAACAGCCCGGTGACCGGGAAGGCCGCCTTCCTCAATCCGCCGTATCGCTATGGCGTCACCGAGCGCACCTTCAGCGAACACCAATCCAGTGCGTTCGCGACCCTGCCCGTGCGCGACTACGCGACGTTGCCGGCCGAGCTGCAACGCGGCCCGCTCGAGGCGAGCTACGAACGGGCCCTGCTCGCCGGCCGACAGGGCGACTACGCCGATGGCGCGACCCGGCTGTTCTCGTGTCAGACATGCCACATGATGCCGATCGTCGGCAAGGGCGCCCGCCAGAATGCAGCGCCGGTGCGGACCGATATCCCGACGCACTTCACCGCCGGCGGCAACACCTGGGTCCCGGAGCTGATCAAGTGGGCCGACACCAACAACCGGCTGCTGCTGGGCGCCGGACTCGACGCCGTCCAGATCGCGGCCCTGGATGCGGGCATCGAGCATGCGCGGGCCAATCTCACGGCGGCCGCCGGCCTCGATATCCACGGCGACGTGTTGCACGTCGTCAACCTCACCGGGCACAAGCTGATCTCGGGGTACCCCGAAGGTCGGCGCATGTGGTTGCGCGTGCGGTGGCGCGACCGGCAAGGCAACGTGGTCCGCACCGATGGCGACTACGGCCCGATCACGGCCCAGGTCAACGGCTCCGCCGTCAGCGTCGATTCGCTGACGGACCTCGACGACCCGAACCTGACCATCTACCAGGCCGAACACGGCATCACCCAGGAATGGGCGTCACAGCTCATCGGTCTCGGCTGGCCGGCGACCCAGGCCGTCGACTTCGAGCGCACCACGGGCGCCGTGACGCGGACCCTCGGCCAGGTCGCGGCCCAGCCGCCGGGAACCGCGTCCCCTTCCTTCCACTTCGTGCTCAACAACACGATGTTGCACGACACGAGGATCCCGCCCTACGGCATGGATTACGACGCCGCGCGTCAACGCAACATCCTGCCGGTCCCGGCGACCTCGTACGGCGACCCCGGACCGGGTGGCAGATACCGCCACTGGGACGAGGTGCCGATGCAGCCGCCGCCCGGCGCCGCGAGTGCCGAGATCGACCTGCTCTACCAATCGACGAGCTGGGAGTACGTGCAGTTCCTGATGCTCGCCAACAGCAGTCAGAACGCCTTCCTCGGCACGGCCGGCCGCGACCTCTACGACGGCTGGCGCGCCACCGGGATGTCGCCACCCGAGGTCATGGTCTCGACCCGGTGGTGTCGCCTGCCCGGCACCGGTGAGGACCTCGAGTTGACGAGCGCGATCGGAACCGAGCCGCCCAACACCAACTGCGCCAAGACGATCACGTCCGGTGACACGGTTCAGCTGCGGCTGGCCACGCCTGGAGGAACGTTCGTCGGTCAGCTCGCCGCGTTCGTATTCGAGTTCTACGGCGACCGGGGGCCGATGCCGTCGCAGCTGCTGCCGGGCCTGCAGATCGATCGCATCGACGGCCAGGTCGTGATCCCGGCACTTCCAGCCGGTGGCGGCAGCGCGATGTCGATCACGTTCCCTGCGGGCCTGGGCGGCATCGCCCTGCGTTGCCAAGGCGTCGTCGTGTCGGTGTCGGCACGCAACTCGACGTACGCCGCCAGCCCGGCGCACGACCTGATCCTGCAGTGATGGCGGACCATGCGGCGATGGGCCGATTCGGCGCCGCCATTACCCACTACTGCGGCCGACTTGCACGGCCACGACAGGCGATAATTGGACAGTGGTCGGTGAGAGCATGCCTCGCCGACCTTCTCTCGGACCAGTTTCCCAAGGCCAGAGAGGTGCGATGGTAGAGATCCACCGACCCAAGCACAGCCTGCGTTGATTCGACTCACGCAGGCGAACCGACCCCGGGCTCGCGCGACACCAGGAGCGATCGACTCGGACTGCCCCCGCGGGGTGCAGTCGACAGATCTCGCCAATACCGCCATTGATGACGGACGCGCGAGCCCGGCCATGTACGGAAGGCGCGGCGACAACACGACGGCACCGCGGCAGAGGCAAGTCCGCAATTCCAGCCGGCCCCGATCCGTTCGCCCACTATGCCGTGCCGTGCGAATGGCCGCCGCCGCTTCGACCGCCTCGACACTCGGGGTGACCCCCCTTTGAGCCCCGGCAACGGGCCGTTGAGCGTACTGCTCAATGGCGTAGCAAGTCCTCAACTCATGGGCAGCCTCGGCGGTGCGCAGTCGCACCCAGTCAACAGGATCCGCCGATCGAAGCAGGTCCGTCCTTCGTTTCCCGGCCAGCCAGCCGAAGGCCCCTGGAGCCCGCCATGAACTCGAAACCGAAGCCCGCACAGATGCGGCAGCAGATTCTCGACGACCATCGTCAGATCGGTGAGCTGCTGTCCAAGGTCGCGGCCGCGACGTCGGCCGCCGAGACCCTCGCCAGTCTCCAGCCTCTGCAACCGCTACTGCAGCGGCACTTCAAAGAGGAGGAAGACGAGATCGACGGGTTGCACGGCACGATCATGCAGCAGGCCCCGCAGCACGCCAACGCGCTGCTCGGCCTCAAGGACGAGCACCGGCAACTGCTCGAATCGGTGCAGCATCTGCTGGATCTCGCGCACAAGGGCGATGATCCGCGGCTGCGCGAACTCGGCCAGCTGCTGAAGGGGCAGCTGGCAGCCCACGAAACCAGGGAGACCGAGATCTTCGTCGACTCGATCTGGACCGATCTCGGAGCAGGTGACTGATGAGCACGACGACCACCGGCAACAGGCCGACCGAATCCAAGGGCCAGGTGAAGCCGAAGCTGCTCACCGAGCACACCGTCGAGATCGTCAGCGATTCCGGCGAGGGTGCGCAGAAGGCAGGACAGACCTACGGCGCGGTCAGCGCCAAGATGGGCAACGGCGTCTGGACCGTCGAGATCATCCCGGCCGAGATCAAGCCGCCGGCACGCTCGCGGGCGGGGGCCAGCGGCATTCGCGTCCGCGTCGGCTCGCAGACGGTGACCAACACCGGCGACGAGGCCGATCTCGTGGTCGCGCTCAATGAGCAGGTGCTCTACGGCCGCATCGAGCAGAAGGCCTACCGCAAGGGCACCATCGTGCTGCTCGAGAACAAGTGGGCCAACGACCCGCGACAGGAGGTGCGAGAAGCCTACGCCAACGCGGTCGTGGAATTCCGCGACCTCGGTCTCGACGTTCGCGAGGTGGCGCTCGAGGAGGCGTGCCAGAAGGTCGCCCAGGACGTTCGCGTCGGCAAGAACATGTTCGTCCTCGGCATGCTCTGCTACATCACCTGCCGCGATCTCGACCGGGCGATGGAGGAGGTCGCCTTCGTGTTCGGCAAGAAGGGCGAGAAGGTCATCCGCCGCAACCAGGACCTGGTCCGCGCCGGCCACGCCTTCGGCGCCGAGGCCCTGGGCCAGCGCTACGAGATCCCGCCGCGCGAGATCGCGCAGCGGATGATGGTGCTGAACGGCAACCAGGCGATCGCCCTCGGCGTGATGGCCGCCGGCATCGAGCTGGTGGCGATGTATCCGATCACGCCGGCGACATCGGCGTCGCACCATCTGGCGGCAGCGTTCCAGAACGTCGGCGGCGTCGTCCACCAGGCCGAGGACGAGATCGCGGCGATGGCGTTCGCCGTCGGCGCCTCGTACGCCGGCAAGACCGCCTGCACGATCACCTCTGGACCGGGGCTGGCGCTGAAGACCGAGCTGCTCGGGCTGGCCGTGATGGCCGAGGTGCCGCTCGTGCTGGTGCTGGTGCAGCGCGGCGGACCGAGCACGGGACTGCCGACCAAGGTCGAGCAGGGCGACCTGCTGGCCTCGCTCTACGGTCAGCCCGGCGACACGCCGAAGATCATCATCGCGCCGGCGACGATCGAGGAGAGCTTCCACTTCGTCATCACCGCGCGCAAACTCGCCGAGTCGTTCCGCATGCCGGTGATGCTGCTGACCGACGCCAACCTCGCGACCGGCGTGCAGCCGATCCCGCGGCCCGAGGTGCAGGTCGACTGGCTGTCGCCGCCGCTCGACCAATCGCCGTGGCAGCAGGGCGTCACCGCCTACGACTGGGACGAGGACACCGGTCTGTCGCCGCGGCCGATCCCGGGCCAGAAGGGCGGCGAGTACGTGCTCACGGGTCTGGCGCATACCCGGAAGGCCAAGGTCGCCTACGACCCGGACTCGAACCAGACCGGCTGCGCGATGCGCAGCCGCAAG
>JAGQRA010000912.1 GCA_020425885.1 Planctomycetota bacterium
CGAAGTCGTCGTCCTGCGCCGCAACGTGCGTCTCCGCCCGCCGCGTCCGCCGATCGCGGTCGAGCCCGAACCGAAGCCCGAACCGAAGTCAGAACCGAAGTCCGAACCGGCTACCGTCGAGGCCGTCGCCAGCGCGCGCGTGCTGACCCCGGTGTCGGGGCACAATCCGACCCCGGTCTATCCTCGCGCCGCCCGCCGCCATCACATCGAAGGCATCGTGATGATCCGCGTCGACGTCGACGACGATGGCGTCGCGATCCGTTGTGCCGTGCTGACGACGAGCGGCTGCACGCTGCTCGATGACGCGGCGTTGCGGGCCGCGCGGCAGTGGCGCTTCGACGGTGGTCCGGGCGTCATCGACCTGCCGTTCCGCTTCGAACTCGTCCGGCGTTCGTAGCGATCGCCGCGATTGCACGGTCAGGCGAGCTGACGATCAATACGTGTTGATCGCCAGCTGCAGGCCGTTGCTGGTCGCCACCGAGGTGCCGAACGTCGCCGCCTGAGCGTGGAGGTTGAAGTTGCCGAAGCCGCTCGGCACCGGGAACGGCAGGATCGCCGTGGCGCCGGCGATCGGGACGCCGAGCGCGATGCCGCTGAGCTGGACGTATTGCGAGCAGCCGGCGAAGCCGAACACGCCGAGATCGATGACCGGCGCCTGTGGCCGGAACGAGAATGCCAGGATGCCGAGCGCGCTGCCGGCCGGGATCTGTGACATCTCGAGCGACACGACGGTACCGGCGATCGGACGCTGCAGGCTGCGCAGCGTCAGCGGCGCCGTCGCCGGGCAGCCGTAGCCGAACGGGTAGCCGAACGCCGGCTGCGTCAATGGGAACGGGTTGGCAATCAGGTCGAAGCTGCGCACGGTGCCGTTGGCCTCGACGATCATCAGCCGGTCGAATGTGACGTTGTGGTGAGCCTGGGCGTCCTGGACCACGGCCTCGATGGCGGAGCGGTGGGCGTAGTTGAGCTGCGCGACGGTGTCGTGCGGCAGGACCAGCGGGTTGCCGGGCGCCGGCGTGCCCTGCACGGTGGCGAAGAAGCGGCCGAGGTCGATGGCGATCGTCTCACCCGACAGCGACGTCTGCCGCAGGTTCGTGGTCGTCGCCGGCACCGTGGGGCCGCAGTTGCACGCCGGCTCGTTCATCGTGTTCTTCGTCAGGATCGCCGGCCCGCCGAGCTCGACCCAGACGTACGAGCAGTCGTACGACCAGAAGCTGATGAAGCACTCGCACTCCCACGGCTGGACGCTCGAGTTCGGGTAGCGCATGTAGGCGCCGACACGCTCGCACGGGCCGGCGGTCAGCGTGAACGCGGTGTCGACCTCGGTCTCGACCGACGCAGAAACCGAGCCGCTGCCGAGCGGCACGGTGACGGATCCGGACACCTTCGTGCCCTGAGAGATCGTCACCGACATGCCGCAGCTGACCTGCGGTTCGATCGGGATCTGCAGCTCGCCGGTCCAGATCCTGGTCAACGAGCAGATCTTCAGCAGGTTGTTCCAGGTGTAGGCGACGTTCGTCCAGCCGCCGGTCGAGCGGTTGAGCGGGTCGGACTGGTGCTCCTGGAACGGGGACTGCGACTGCGCGCTCGCGGCGACGGTGGCCAGGGCGAACGCGGCGGACAGGGACAGGATTCTCTTCGCGTGCATGGGTTCCTCACGTGGACTGAGGGAGGGGGAAAGCGGGGGGCGAGGCGCGGTGATCGCGGCACCCCCACAGGCAAGAGGTCCGTGGCGGCCGCGAACATGACACGCGGCTCGCGGAATTCCGCGCGTCACTGGCGCGCGTCGCTGCCGATCCGGGTCGGCAACTACCGGTCGCGCTTCACCCGATCACAGACAGCGGCCTCATCGCCGCAGCAGGGTGACGCGGCGCGAGTAGCCGCCGAGCAGCAATTCGTCGGCGTCGTTGCCCGGCACGAGATCGGCGGCCTCGATGGTGTGGCCGCGATCGAGATCGACGTGCAGCGTGACCGGATCGAGCACGCCGAGCCTGGGCACGAGTGCGCGGCAGCGCTTGTGGAAGCCGAACACCACGAGGTTGGCGACCTCGCCCGCCGCGGGGAAGGTGCCGAGGACGGCGCCGCGCAGGCCGCTGTCCGTACCTTCCTGGTCGAGCACCTCGTAGGTGAAGTCATCGCCGGTCCTGTTGAAGTGCAGCAGGCGGCCGGCATAGCCGGTGACGTAGGCGCCGCCATCGGGGTCGGGCGTCACCCGGGACAGGCCGCCGGGTTCGTCGAGCAGATAGGTCGCCGCCTCGGCATCGGCGAGGTCGATGCGCAGCAGCCGTCCGGTCTTGAACGCGACCAGCGCGACGTGGCGCGGCCCCGCGGATTCGGCGAGGAAGCCCAGGTCCTTGATCTTGTTGCGCTCCGGATCCGCGTCGGGCTGCTCGACGTGCAGCACCGTATCGCTCCATTCGCCGCCGGCGGCCTGCTCGAGGGCGTGCAGCGTGCCGGCGTAGGTCGACGCCAGGATGCGGGCGCGGGCGCCGGGTCGCTGCGGCTCGATGATCTCGACCGAATGCACGTAGGCATCGCCGGCCCAGATGCGTCGCACCCGGGCCCGCTGCGCCGGGTCCGCGGTCACCGCGATCTGGAACACCGCGCCGCCGTGCTCGCTGGCCTTGTCGCCGGCGAGGTAGCCGCCGACGTAGATCTCCTCGCCCGGGATCGACGGGTCGACGTCGCCGATCACCAGACCGGTCAGCTCGGTGCCGTTGACGTAGAGCACCTCGCTGCGCGTGGTCTCGCCGTCGAAGTGCATCAGCGCGACCTCGCCGACCTGGTCGACGCTGACCGCCTGCAGGTTGGGGTCGGTCGGGTCGGGGTGGCCGGTGCGGATGCGTTCGATCGTCGCCGCGGTGCGATGGACGACGATCGCGCGCCAGCCGGGCGTCGCACATGCGCCCAGAACGAACGGCATCGAGGTCAGGAGACACAGCAGTCGGGGAGCGGGTTTCATGTCGGTTCCTCAGCGGAGTGGAAGTGATCTTCGAAGTCGGCGATGGCCGCGACCGGCACGACCTTGATCGAACCGGTGGCGGCGCTGCGTTCGACCTCGGCCTCGATGCCGAACGCCAGCCGCAGGTTGGCCGGCGTCAGCACCTTCTCGGCGGCGCCACCGGCGACGATGCGGCCGGCGTGCAGCAGCGCGAGGCGGTCGCAGTAGCGGGCCGCGAGGTCGAGTTCGTGCAGCACAACGAGTCCGGCGGTGCCCGGCCGGCGGCTGAAGTCGCGCGCGAACTCCATGACCGCGAGCTGATGTCGGACGTCGAGCTGCTGCACCGGCTCGTCGAGCAGCAGCACGCGCGGCTCCTGCGCCAGCGCCTGGGCGATCAGCACGCGGCGGAACTCGCCACCCGACAGCTCGCTGACCGGTCGCGATGCGAACGGCGTGAGCTGCAACGTCTCGAGACTCGCGGCGACAATGGCCTGGTCGCGCCGCGTGGGGCCACGCAGCCACGGCGAGTGCGGGTAGCGGCCGAGCGCGACGAAGTCGGCCACCGGCACCGGGAACGGCACCTCGCAGCGCTGCGGCACCACGGCGATGCCGCGCGCGATCGCCTTGGCAGAGAGGTCGCGCAGGTCGCGGCCGTCGAACTCGACCGCGCCATGCTGCGGCCGCAGCGCGCCGTGCAGGCATGCGAGCAGGGTCGACTTGCCGGTGCCGTTGGCGCCGATGACGCCGAGCAGCTCGCCTTCGTGCAGCTCGAGCGAGACGCCTTCGAGCACGCGGTGCGCGTCGTATGCGAACGACAGCGACTCGGCGCGGAGCCTCATCGCGTGCTCCCCCGCGCGATCGAACGCAGCAACATCAGGAAGCACGGCACCCCGATCAGCGAGGTCAGCACGCCGAGCGGCAGTTCGTTGGGGGCGACCGCGGTGCGCGCGATGCAGTCGACGCCGAGCAGCAGCAACGCGCCGAGCAGGGCCGCGGTCGGCAGCAGGCGGGCATGCAACGGGCCTGTGAGGCGGCGGGCCGCGTGCGGCACGATCAGGCCGGCGAAGGCGACGACGCCGGCGATCGAGACCGCGAGGCTGGTCAGCAGACTGGCCGTGACCAGCACGGCGACGCCGAGCCGGTCGGTGGCCAGCCCGAGTCGCTGCGCCTGGCTCTCGCCGCGCGCGAACAGGTCGAGCTTACGTGACAGCAGCCACGCCAGCACGATGGCGGCGAGGGTCAGCGGGGCGGTGTAGGTCAACGGTTGCCAGGTGATCTGCCACAGACCGCCGAGCAGGAACAGCACCATGCGGCTCAGCTGCCCTTCGTCCTTCGACGCGTACTGCACCAGGCCGACCAGGGCGGCGAACATCATGCCGACGTTGACGCCGGCGAGCAGCACGATGTGCGAGGGGAAGCCGCGCCGTGATCTGGCGATCGCCAGCACCAGCAGCGTGGCCGCGACCGCCGCCACGAAGGCGAGGCCGACGGAGGCGACGTACGACCAGCCGAGGAACACGCCGAGCACGCGGCCGAATCCCGACGCCTGCGCGGTGCCGATCATGGTCGGGCTGGCCAGCGGATCGCGCAGCAGCGCCTGCAGCGCGCAGCCGGCCGTCGCCAGTCCGGCCCCGACGCAGACCGCGGCGACCGCGCGCGGCAGCCGGATGTCGAGCACCAGCGTGCGCGGCAACTCGTCGTCGGCGCCGCCCGACAACACCCGCCAGACCTCGCCGGGCGTGATGTGGATGACGCCGACGCACAGCGAGGCGAACACCGCGGCGGCGATGATGGCGACGCCGACCAGCAGCCACGCCGCCGGGTGGCCGGTGCGCCGGGCGACGGTCACCGTTCCCGGGCTCCGTCCGCGAACAGCTCAGGGTGCAGCCACGGCAGCAGCTGCCGCTCGCAGGCCGCGATGCATGCCGGCGACGGAGACTGCACCTGGCGTTGCGCCTCCGGGATCCGATACACGCGCCCGGCCTTCACCGCGGCGATGTGATCCCAGCCGGGTCGCGCGGCGATCGCGTCGGGGGCCTCGCACCACGGCGACAGCAAGATGACCTCCGGGTCGGCGGCCAGGATCGCCTCGGCGCTCAGGGTCGGGTTGGCCATGGCGATGTCGCCGGCGATGTTGCGTCCGCCGGCGAGGCTGATCATGTCGTCGATGACGGTGCCCTTGCCGGCGCTGCGGCCGGGTCGACCGGCCTCGTAGTAGACGGCGACGCGCGGCAGGTCGGCCGTGCGTTGGCGCAGGCGCGCGACCTGCGCCCGCATCGCCTGCACGGTGGCGCGCGCCTTGTCGCCGCGGCCGATGCGTTCGCCGATGTCGACGACGGTGGCGGCGATGGTGTCGAGGTCGCTGCCGGTCGGCACCCACAGCACGTCGAGACCACGGCCGTCGAGCGCCGGCCGCAGATCGTGCTTGGCGATCACGAGGTCCGGTTGCAGGTCGATCACCGCCTCGACGTTGAGCGCCTGCGATGGGCCGGAGTGATCGTCGTTGCGGATCCTCACCAGACCTTCGGTGCCGGGCACGTGGCAGTCCTCCTCGACCGCGACCGCACGCCGGAGTTCGCCGAGCATCGACAGCGTGTCGACCGAACCGATGGTCAGGGCGACGATGCGCCGCGGCTCGGCGACGCGCCGGACCGTGTTCGTGGTGCCATCGCCGCAAGCGGCGAGACCGGACCCGACGATCGTGAGCACGAGCGCGCGGCGGACCGCGCGTCGACCGTCGCCACGAGGCTGGATCGTCATGGCCGACCTCAGAAGTTCATCGCGTAGGACAGCTGCACGAACGCGGCGCGACCGCGGCCGGGATAGATGCCGGTGGCGAAGCGGCGGAAGTAGTCCTCGTCGAACAGATTCGTCACGCCCGCCGCGACGGCCACGCCGGTGCGGTCCGGCCGCTGGTTCCAGCCCACGGCGAGGTCCCACAGCGAGTAGCTCGGCTCCGAGCCGACGATGCCGTCGGCGCTGCCGGCAGAAGTGTTCGCCGGATCGCGGAAGGTCGAGTCCGAGTACGAGCCGCCGACGCGACCCCAAAGACCGGTTTGCCCGAGCTCGTACATCGCGCCCCAGCTGGCGAGCAGGTGCGGCGAGTTCGGCGTGTCGTTGCCCTCGTTGACGCCTTCGAGGATGGTCGAGCGCAGCACGGTGACCGTGCCGTAGGCCGACAGTCCGGCGAGATCCGCGGCGGCGCTGCCGAGGTCGTAGTCGAACGAGCCCTCGACGCCGTACGAGCGCGCCTTGCCGGAGTTGACCGGGACCTTGCCGTTGGCGGTGTTGACGTAGTCGATCTTGTCCTTGAACTCGTTGTCGAACAGCGCGATCGAGGCGCCGAGCCCGGGCACGTCGCGGCTGCGCAGCCCGAGCTCGTAGGCGGTCGAGTGCTCGGGGTCGGTCGGCGCGTAGAGCACGCTCGCCGGATCGAAGCCGGTCTCGTACTGCGGCGGGTAGAACGACTGCTGGAAGCTGCCGTAGACCGCCGTGTTCTCGGCGAGCGACCAGGTCAGGTTCGTCTCCGGCAACAGCTCGGTGTAGTTCTTGAAGATCTGGTTGTCATCCGACTCGGCGATGCCGGTCATGGTGATGCTCTCGGCGCGGAAGCCGATGCCCCAGTCGAGATCCTCGGTCAGCGCGATCACGTCCTCGGTGAACAGCGAGAACGCCCGACCGCGGAACTTGGCGTCGAGCTCGAGCGGCGTGTTCGGAGTGCCGGTGCCGATCGGCATCCGCAGGTAGAGCTCGTCGTTGGTCTCGGTCAGGTAGCGCAGGCTGTGGTAGAAGCGGTGGTCGAGGCCGAGCCACCGCGTACGCCAGGCGTAGCTCAGCTCGAGCGCGCTCGAGTCGAACTCCGAGTTCTGCTGCCGTTCGACCGTGTACGGCGCGACCACGGGGCGGAAGTCGTTCAGCTCGCGGCTGCCGGTCTGATGCCACAGCTTGGCTTCGAACGCGGTGTCGTCGTCGATGCGGTTGGCGTAGTGCAGGACGTAGCGGTTCATCTCGTAGCTGAAGTCGGAGCCGGGTCGCAGCGACTGGCGAGGATCGGCGTCGTAGGCCGTCTGCGTCAGCCCGCCCGCCTGCTCGGCGTGCAGCTCGGTGAACCGGCTGAAGTAGCCCTCGATGGTCTGCGCCGGATCGATGGCGTAGCGCAGCCTGAGCGCGCCGTCGTTGTCGCGGTAGTCGCTGTTGGCGCGGAAGCCGTCGCCGCCCTTGGTGACGGCGGTGACGAGCGCGCCGAACTGTCCCCAGGTGCCGCCGATCTCGGTGCTCGCCGAGTACTCGGCATCGCTGCCATAGCGCGACGTGAAGCGGAAGAGCGGCGTCTCGGGTATCGGCGCGGTGATCAGGTTGACGACGCCGCCGGCGGCATTGGGCCCGTAGCGGATCGAGGCCCCGCCGCGGATGACGTCGATGCGCGCGACCCGTTCGACCGGCAGCGGCAGGCCGTCGACGTCGGTGTTGCCGTACGGGGCCTCGGCGATCGGGATGCCGTCGACCAGCAGCGCCGTCAGCCCCGAACGTCGCGGATCGTTGCCGCGCAGGCCGATGTTGATGCGCGCGTCGTTGCTGTTCTCCGGCAGGAAGTAGACGCCGGGCGTGCGCCGCAGAACGGAGTCGAACGAGGCATCGGGATAGGTGGCTATGGTGTCGGCATCGACGATGTCGCGGCCGCCGGGGTAGTTGGTCGGCACGCCTTCGTCGGCGCTGATCACGACCGTGTCGAGGGTCGGAATCGTGCTCCTGCCCGGCTTCTGCTTCTGCTCCTTCGGCCCATCGGGCTGCTGTGACCTCGGCGCCGGCTGCGGCATCGTCGGCGTCGGCGCGGTCTGGCTGACCGCAGGACGCGCCAGGGCGTAGGCGATCGTCGCGGCGATCGCAGGAAACAGGGAGGATCTCGAAAGCATCGTCAGCACAGGGGAGAAGGGGCACCCGGCGACCGCGGTGGTGCCGGGCGTGAAGAACTCTCCCTGAGCAATGCACGTGCCGGAGGGCGCGCCGGGCGAAGTCAGGTGTGACGTCCCTCGCGCGGCGGTCGCAATCGGACGCGAGTGTGCCACGAGTACGACAGCTTGTTCCGAACGCCGGACCGATGTCGGTCGCATCGCGAATGTGCCTGTCGCCGGTCACCGTTCGCGAGCCCGTTCATCGGCAGCCGAATGCCACCTCGCTTCTACCCATTCGGGCCCGGACGCGGGCGCGGCGGGCCGGCTCGTGCGCTCACCATCGCGGCGCGCACGCCGTCGCATCGGAGTGATGCGTGATCGCAACGATCAACGCTTCGCCGCCTGCACGTCGACCGTGACCGCGACCTCGCCGTCGTCGACCGTGACCTCGGCATGACCGCGTCGGTTGCGGTCGCGTTCGTAGACCTCGATGCGGTAGCGACCCGATGGCAGGTCGGCGAAGTGGAAGACGCCGCCTTCGACCTCGGCATCGATGATCAGCCGGTCGGCGCCGGCTGCCGCGCCGACGGTCTGCAACTCGACGGCGCCGGCGGACAGGTTGCGGGCCAGGCCGCGGATCGCACCGCTGCCCGAGGGCGCGGCCAGAACGACGGCATCGAGGCCGGCGGCGGTGAGCTCGACGCGCCGCGTCGCGACCCTCGTGCCCGACATCGTGCCGAGCACGAGTTCACCCGGCGTCAGCCCTTCGAGCGCGAAGGTGCCGTCCGTCGCCGGATGGGCCTCGACGCCGGCG
>JAGQRA010000913.1 GCA_020425885.1 Planctomycetota bacterium
CACGTAGGCCTCGTGCCCGAGCCACTGGCCGAGGTCGAACGTCAACCAATGCGCGAACGGTTTCTCGACGGTGTGGTGCAGGCCGCCGTAGATCGGATCGCGAACCAGGTGGAAGCCATCGACGATGACGGCGATGCGGCTGTCGCGACCGGCGGCCCGCACGTGCAGGTGGCGCGCCGTGATCTCGAACGTCGCCGTCTGCAGCGTGCCTTCGCGGCGGGCGCCGGCGACGCCGGTGTTCCAGAAGGCCCCGGGTAACAGCAGCAGCTCCGGCGCCGTGCTCGCCGGATCGGCACACCATGGCCCGCGCCACGGTTCGGCGCCGAAGCCGTCGTCGGTCAGGATCCAGTCAGCCGGATCGTCGGTCGAGGCGATGACGCGATCGCCGCGGCGCAGCGGGCCCACGCCCGCGCTGGCGAGCCAGCGTTCGGGCGGGCTCTGTGCCATGGCCAGCCAGCGGCGGTCGCGCGGCAGCGCCGCGTTCGCCCACAGCGGCGCGAGTTCGCGTTGCGCCGCCAGGGCCGAGCGGTAGTCCGGCGCGGTGGGGTCGCAGGGGTGCAGCGGCGCCTGCACGTAGCGCGAGCTCTTGACGAAGCCGAACAGCGAGTAGTAGTCGGCCTGTGAGATGGCGTCGAACTTGTGATCGTGGCAACGCGCGCACGCGATCGTCATGCCGAGCATCGCCTTGCCGAGGACGTCGATCTGATTGTCGATGCGGTCGGCGCGGTGCTGCCTGGCATCGACCGGCGAGTGGGTCTGCTCGACGAACCACCAGGCCGCCGTCGCCTGCACGCTCTCGTTGTCGCCGTCCGGTGACAGCCGCGGCCGCGGCAACAGGTCGCCGGCGAGGTGCTCGCGCAGGAACTGGTCGTAGGGCACGTCGGCGTTGAAGGCGCGGATCACGTAGTCGCGGTAACGCCACGCGTTCGGGATCGGGAAGTCAAACTCATGGCCGAGCGTCTCGGCATATCGGACGAGGTCGAGCCAGTGTCGCGCCCAGCGTTCGCCGAAGTGGGGTGAGGCCAGCAAGGTGTCGACCTCGGCGTTCCAGGCGGCGTCGGTCGGCGCGGCCGTGAAGCGCGCCACGGCCGCGGCCGGCGGTGGCAGCCCGGTGAGATCGAGCCAGAGCCGGCGCAGCTGCACGTTGGGCGGTGCCGGCGGCGAGGCTTCGAGTCCGCTCTCGCGCAGGCGGGCGCCGACGAAGCGATCGATCGGATGCACGGCGTCGGCGGCCGGCGGCTCGGGATCGGCCAGCGGCTGCCAGGCCCAGTGTTCGGCGCGCCTTGTGGCGAGATCGAACTCCTGCCCCGCCGCGTTGGCGGTGAGGATCGCGATCAGGCCCACCACTGCGGCAGCTCGGCGACGACCGCCCTTGAACGGCCCGGTCCGGGTTTGGCGAGTGGGGGGCATGGCGAACTCGGTCCGCCGTTGTAGAAGGTCGCCCGCGGCGCGGCAACCGGGTAGCGTTCCGCCGTCGCATGAAGACCAAGAAGACCTCGTCACGTTCGCGTCCGGCGGCGGCGCCGCTCGATTGCGAACCGCGTCCGTTCACCCTGCTCGGCCGCACCGCGCTCGTCACCGGCAGCAGCAAGGGGTTGGGCAAGGCGATGGCGCTCGCGCTCGGCGCCGCCGGGGCCCGCGTCGCGCTCAACTACGCCAACAACAAGGCGACCGCCGAGGCCACCTTCGCCGAGTTCGAGGGGCGCGGCTACGAGGGCTCGATGTTCCGCGCCGACGTCACGCGCGAGCGGCAGGTCGAGCGTCTGATCGGCCAGATCGAACGGCGGCTGGGCGCGGTCGACATCGTCGTCGTCAACGCGACACCGGATCAGCCGCAGAAGCCGATCGAGCAGTACGACTGGGCGCTGTACCAGAGCATGCTCGACTTCTTCGTCAAGTCGCCCTACCTGCTGGCGCGGGCGGTGCTGCCGGCGATGAAGAAGCGGCGCTGGGGGCGCATCATCAACATCGGCAGCGAGGTGTTCCGTCGCGGCGTGCCGAGCTTCAGCGCCTACGTCGCCGCCAAGGGCGCCCAGGCCGGCTGGACGCGCAGCATGGCCAACGAGCTGGCGCCGTGGCAGATCACCGTCAACATGGTCTCGCCCGGTTGGATCCCGGTCGAGCGCCACGACAAGGACCCGCAGTCGTTGAAGGACGGCTACCGGGCGCTGATCCCGATGCAGCGCTGGGGCGTGCCCGGCGACGTCGGCGGCGCGATCACCTTCCTCGCCGGCGATGGCGCCGCGTTCATCACCGGTCAGGACATCGCCGTCAACGGCGGCATGACCGTGACGTGAGGGCTCAGACCATGATGAGAAACCCGATGAGACTGGCACTCAGCATCCTCGCCGTCACCGGCGTCGCGCTGTTCGCGGGCTGCGGTGGCGCCGATGCCGACGTGAAGGCAAAGGCCAGGCCGCGCTTCGCGTTCGTCACCAACTGCGTCGCCGACTTCTGGACGATCGGCAGGTCCGGCGTCGAGAAGGCGGGCGCCGACCTCGGCGCCGACGTCAGCGTCTTCACGCCGAACGGAACCGTCGACGAGCAGAAGCGGATCCTCGAGGACCTGGTCGCCAAGGGCGTCGACGGCATCGCGGTCAGCCCGAAGGACCCGGCCAACATGACCGCGCTGCTCGATCGCATCGCCGCGCGGACGCTGTTGATCACCCACGACTCGGATGCGCCGCAGAGCCAGCGGTTGGCCTATATCGGCACCTCGAATTACGACGCCGGCAGGCTGTGCGGCAAGCTGCTGGCCGAGACGATGCCGGCCGGTGCCGTCATCG
>JAGQRA010000914.1 GCA_020425885.1 Planctomycetota bacterium
CGACCGCCGGCTCGGAGCATTCCTCGCGCGGCAGGTCGACCAGGGCCCTTGCCGGCGATGTGGGCGTCGGGAGTGGTGCGCTCGGTCTGACCCGGTTTCGGGATCCACTGCTGCGCGCCGGCCGGGCTCCTGGTCAGCTGCCACTCGTACGCGAACAGGTTGTCGAAGAAGTCGTGGGACCACTTCGTCGGCGTGTAGGTCCACGCGCCCTCGAGACCGCTGGTGATGGTGTGCTCGGCGTTGCCATCGCCGAACGAGTTCTTCCAGCCGAGCCCCTGCTCCTCGAGGCTGGCGCCTTCGGGTTCGGCGCCGACGTGTGCGTTCGGGTCGGCCGCGCCGTGCGTCTTGCCGAGGGTGTGACCACCGGCGATCAACGCCACGGTCTCCTCGTCGTTCATGCCCATGCGTCCGAACGTGATGCGGATGTCGCGCGCGGCCAGCACCGGATCGGGGTTGCCGTTGGGGCCCTCCGGATTGACGTAGATCAACCCCATCTGCGATGCGGCCAGCGGGTTGGCCAGCTCGCGCTCGGCGGAGAGGCGGTTGTCGCCGAGCCACTCGCTCTCGGGACCCCAGCTGACGTCGGTCTCGGGGGCATAGACGTCCTCGCGGCCACCGGCGAAGCCGAGCGTGCGGAAGCCCATCGACTCGAGTGCGACGTTGCCCGTGAACACCATCAGGTCGGCCCATGAGATGCCGCGGCCGTATTTCTGCTTGACCGGCCACAGCAGCCGGCGCGCCTTGTCGAGGTTGGCGTTGTCCGGCCAGCTGTTGAGCGGCGCGAAGCGGATCGTGCCCGAGCCCGAGCCGCCGCGGCCGTCGGAGATGCGGTAGGTGCCGGCGCTGTGCCACGCCAGTCGGATCATCAGCCCGCCGTAGTTGCCGTAGTCGGCGGGCCACCAGTCCTGCGACGTCGTCAGCACGGCCTCGATGTCCTGGCGCAGGGCGTCGAGATCCACCTTGGCGAACTCGGCGGCGTAGTCGAAGTCCGCGCCCATCGGGTCGCTGGCCGGCGGGTTCTGGTGCAGGATCTGCAGGTTGAGCTGGTCCGGCCACCAATCGCCGTTCGACCAGGCGCCCTGCGAGGCGTTGCGGTGATTGCGTGCGCCGAGCCCGGTGATCGGGCAGCCGCCGCTCGCCATCGCGTTCGGTTCAGCGGGAGACGTCATCGAACATCCTCCTGCCGTGATCAGGCATCCGAGGGTGGCGGCGCCGAGCCACCGGGTCGGTTTCGAGGCCGCGGGCGCGGCGCTCGCGGGAAGGTGCGGTTTCATCATCACTCCTTTGTCGGTACGGGATTCGGTTCATGGATCTGGCTCCGATCTGGTGTGACAATGGTCGACCCCGTCGGCGCGACCCGCCAATACCAAGGACCTTGGGGGCCCATAGGCACGGCCTATGACGACCAACTTCACCCTGCGCCAACTCGAGTATGCAGTCGCCGCGGCACGCAGCCGGAGCTTCGGCGAGGCCGCGCGGTGCTGTCATGTGAGCCAGCCGTCACTCTCGGCGCAGCTCGGCCAGCTCGAGACTGCCCTCGGCCGCAAGCTGTTCGAACGCACCTCCAAGGGTGTCGCGTTGACGGCGTTCGGCAGCCTCTGGATCGCCGAGGCCCGCGCCCTGGTCGAGCGGGCCCAGGCGCTCGCCGACCTGGCCCGGGCCGAGGACGAACCGCTGAGCGGCGAGCTGCGGCTCGGCATCATCCCGACCATCGCACCGTTCGCGTTGCCGGCGGCGCTACCGCATCTGCACGCGCGGTATCCGCAGTGCTCGGTGATGCTCGTCGAAGACGAGACCGAACGTCTGCTCGAGCAGCTCCACGACGGTCTGCTCGACGTGCTGGTGTTGGCGCTCGAGGCCGAGCTCGGCGCGGTCACGACGCTGCCGGTGTTCCGCGATCCGCTGCTGGCCGCGCTGCCGGCCGGCCACCCGCTCGCGTCCCGGCCGCGGATCTCCCTGATCGAGTTGCCGCGCGACGAGCTGTTGCTGCTGCACGAGGGCCACTGCCTGAGTCGTCAGGTCGAGTCGCTCTGCACGCTACCGAACGAACGCGACGACTTCCGCGCCTCGAGTCTGGTCACGCTGGTGCAGATGGTCGCGATGAATGCGGGCGTCACGCTGCTGCCGCTGATCGCCGCCAACAGCGAGCTCGTCGGTGGCTCGAACATCGTGCTCGCCGAGATCGTCGAGCAGCCGTTCCGCACGATCGGTCTGGCCTGGCGCCCGCATTGCCCGCGGGCCGCGGAGTTCGAGATCCTGGCCGGACTGCTCGAGGCGGCGGCGCCGGCGGAGTGACGTTGGCGATCACCGTGCCGGCAGGCGCACCGCGAGCTGTTCGACCGACTCGCCGGCGCCGAACACCCTGGCTGGCTGCACCGCGAGGCAACGGTCCTTCGCGAACGCGGTGACGCGCAGCATCACCCCGGGCGGCACCTCGCCCAGCACGAACGAGCCGTCCGCCGCCGATCGTGTCGCGCACGGCATCAGCGACGGCCAGCCGACGTCCTCGACTCGCGCGCGTGCGTTCTCGTCGAACGTCCGCAGGTTGTCGTCGGCTGCGGTGCCGACGCCGATGACGAAGACGGTGGCGCCCGCCACCGGCATGCCGCGTTCGTCGGTCACCGTGCCGCGCAGGTCGGCGCCGCGCTGCATCGCGATGCGGAGGTCGGCCACGATCTGGCCCTTCGCGAGCGTGATCGCACGCGCGGTCGTGGCATAGCCGGGGATGCGGGCGACGAGCACGTGGCGACCGGCGGCGAGGCCGGTCTCGTCGAAGGCCTCGTGCATGCGGCCATCGATCCCGCGTTGGACCGGCGCGGGCGGTGGACAGAGATCGGTGGCGAGCGAGGACTCGCCGTTGCCACTGCGGTGGATCTCGATCGCGAAACCGTCGAACGCGACGACCTCGCCGGTCTCGGCGTCGATCACGGTGCCGTGCACCTCGGCCATGTGGTCGCCGACGTCGCGCGGATCGTCGAATCGCTTGAGCCGGATCGAGAGCGGCCGCTCGGACGGTCGCAGACCTTCGCGCTGCATCGGCGACCATGGCTGGCCGCCGGCGCCGAGGGTGTATTCGCGATCGCTCAAGCCGGAGAACCGGAAGATGCCGTCGTTGCCTAGGTCGGCGTGGAAGCCGAGGCCGTCCGAGTCCTGCAGCCACAACGAGAGCTCGCCGGTGCGACTGCCATCGACGCTCGTCACCGTGCCGGTCAAGGAGCGGCCGGCCTGCAGTCGGATCGTCGCGTCGCTGGCGCCGGGGCGTTCGATCGTCATCGCGGTGAAGCTCGCGGTGTAGCCGTGGGCGCGACCGTCGACGAACAGGAACTTCGCTCCCGGGCGGCGTCCGGTCAGGCGGGCGATGCCGAAGGCATCGGTGGAAGCCTCGATCTCGGCACCCCAGCCGGGTCGCGGTCGACCGCTGCCGGCCGAATACAGCTCGACCCGGAGGTCGGCGAGCGGGCTGCCGTCGGCTGCGCGCACGGCGACGGCGAGCTCGAACTGCGTCGCGACCGTGCCGGAGGTCGCGGGCAGCACCAGCCGCAGCGGCTCGGCGTCGGCCGCGCGCGGCAGTTCGTAGTCGCCGGTTGCGAGCAGCTCGGTGTGGTCCTCGAGCACGCGCAGTTTGACGACCTCGACCAGGCCGTCGAGGATGCCGGGTCGGATCTGCAGGCGGAATGCGCCGTCGTCGCCGGTCGTCGTGCGACCGATCTCGAACTCCTTCAGGCCGCCGCTGCTGATGGCGACGATCGGCGCGCCGGCAACGGCCCAACCGCCGCTGTCGTGCACGGTGCCATGGAACACCGAATCGGCGGCCACGACCTTCGCGGCCGAATCGGCCCGCGCGTCCGCTGTGCCGGCCGGCGAGGGCGCGGGGACTCGGACGCCCGGCGGGGGAGCCGGCGGATCCTGCCCGTCGCGTCCGTCGACCATCACGGCACTGGCTGCGATGTCGGTTGTCGGCGACGGGCCATCGACGCCGCGCGAACCCACCGCCACCGAGACGGCGACCGCGGCGGTGGCGACGAGGGCGAACGTCGCGAGGCGACGGGCGATGCCCGCGGTCGCCAGCGCCGACGACTTGCCCAGCGCGAGCAGCCGGCTCTCGAGCGCGGCGGGCACCGCCGGCGCCGGCAGTCCGGCGACCAGGTCGGCCAGCGGCAGCGCGCCGAGCGCGAGGCCGCGGCCGCGCAGGCGGTCGCGCAGCGTGTCGATGCCGCGGCGGTAGCGTTCGTGCGCCGTCGACTCCGAGATGTCCAGCGTCGCGCCGATCGCGGCGAACGACATCTCGTCCTGACAGTGCAGCTGGACCGGCAGTCGCAGCCCGCTCGGCAGCGCCGACAACAGCTCGACCATGTGATTCAGGAGATCGGCGTGGATCGCGTGCTGCGCCGGATCGGGACTGGTATTCCTCTCTGCCTTCATCGCGGTTTCCTCGTGTCGTGCCCGGCGCCGTCGGGCGCGTTCCGAATTCGCGGCCAGCCGCGTCGCGAGCCAACACAGCGTCGCGCGGTCGCTGCGGGCGCGGTCGAGGTCGACCTTGCCGCACAGCACGCGGGTGAAGACCTCCTGCGCCACATCTGCGGCATCGTCGGCGCCGGCGATGCGCCGGGCGCTGCGGTAGACCGCCGCGTGATGATCGCGGACGAGCCGTTCGAAGTGATCGGGCGAAGGTCTCGGCATGTCTGGGTCCGTGTCGGCGGACACGAGGAGAGAACCGCTCGCCGGCCATTCTCCGGACGAATCGGCGGAAATGGCGCAGAAACCGGGGGCCGGGGCGGGCAGCTACCCTGCGCGCCGGCCGCGGTCCTCGCTACGCTCCTCGCCGTGGAACCGCATGATGCCCGATCGACGCACCGCTTCAGCGACCGCGCGGCGGACTACGCGCGCTGTCGTCCGGGCTATCCCGGCGCGGCGATCGACGCCATGCTCGAGGGATTGCCGGAGCCGACCGGTCTCCGCGCCGCGGACATCGCGGCCGGCACCGGTCTGCTGTCGCGCGCGCTCGGCGACCGCGGCCTCACTGTCGTCGCCGTCGAGCCCAACGCGGCGATGCGCGCGGCCGCGCGGCCACACCCGAACGTGACCTTCGTCGCCGGCACCGCCGCGGCGACCGGCCTGCCGGCCGAAGCGTTCGACCTCGTCACCGTCGCGCAGGCCTTTCACTGGTTCGGCAATGCCACCGCGCTTGCCGAGTTCCACCGCGTGCTGCGCCCGGGCGGTCGACTGGCGATCCTCTGGAACCGCCGCCGCCGCGACGACCCGTTCACGCTCGGCTACCGCGAGGCGCTGGCGGCGATCGACGCGGAGCCGCCGGCCGAACGCGGCCGGTTCGACCCGGCAGTGGTGGCCGCGGACGGGCTCTTCGCGGGCCTGCGCACGTTCGCGTTCGGCAATCCGCATCCGCTGTCGCTCGAGCTGCTGATCGGGCTCGCGATGAGCACCTCGACGGTGCCGCAGAGCGGTGCGGCCACCGACTCGCTGCTGGCCACGCTGCGGGATCTGCATGTGCGCCATCAGGGCAGCGACGGGTATGTGACCATGCGCTACCGCACCGACGTCTTCCTGTGGGATCGCGTCGATGAGGTGCCTGCGTCGCGATGACCGGATGCGGGGCCTGCGCGGTCGTGCCTCATTGGAACCGGAGGTAGTCGAAGCGACCACGCAACGCGGCCGGTGACGATGCCGAGTACGACATCAGCCCGATCTGCAGCGCGTGCGGCAGGTCGGGTCGATCGTGCGTTCGCAGCAGCTGCCACGGATGGTTGCCGTCGAGGCGATAGTGCAGCGAGAACCAACGGCCGATGCGTTCGATCGCGATCTCGCCTGTGTTCGAGGTCACGGGGTAGGCGATCCAGTCGCTGACTGAGTCGGTCGTGCTCTTGTCCTCGACTGCGGTCGGCTGCGAGTTCGAACCGGAACCGAGCGCGACGTGAACGTAGTCCTGGTCGGCCGGGGTCGAAGCCGGATTGCGCGCGATGATACCGGCGAGCCGGTAGGTCGGCGCCGGTGGCGCACCGGGCGCGGCGGGGTCGTCGACGGTCAGTCGAGCAGTGACGAAGAAGTCGCCGCTGACCAGGCGCCAGACCAGCGGCCCTTCGCCGTGCTGGTACCACATGTTGGGCAGCTGGGCCACGGTCGGCGCGATGTCGAGCGTGCCGTTCTGGACCTGGATCGTTGCCAGTCCGGCGTTGAGCACCGACCACTGCGGCCCGAGTGCCGTACCCGCGAACTCGTCGTTCCAGGCCGAGAGCGGTTGCAGCGTGGTCGCGACCGCATTGGTCTTCGGCAGCGGCATGGCGGCGGCGAACTCGACGCCCTGGAATCCGAGGACGATCGGCGTCGGCCACGACGGCATCGACAGCGAGAACGATGCCGCCCCGGCGCCGTCGGCCGCCGACAAGGCGAGCGCGACCGGATGCAGCAGATCGAGGCACAGTCCGTGCGCGGGCGAACACGGACCGGGTCCGAGGCCCTGGACCGAGCCGAGCCACAGCATCCACACCGACGGCGTGCCGCCGGTCGTCGACAAGGTGAGCGGCTGGCCGGAGACGGCGCCGGGCAAGGTGAGGGTCTGGCTCGGAGCGGCGATCGCGAGCAGGGTGGTCAGGGGCGCGAGTGCTGAACGTCGAGGTCGAGTCATTGTGTGGGGCACGATACAAAACTGATGTCCTGAGTGGGGCACCCGGCCCCATCACGCGGCACCCCGTCGGACCGACTCGCCGCCCGAGGCGCTGGCCGGATGCACCGACCGCAGCCGCCAGTCCTGGCGCCAGGCCAGCAGCTCCG
>JAGQRA010000112.1 GCA_020425885.1 Planctomycetota bacterium
AAGGACCTGCTGAAGAGCAAGGGCATCAACTGGCAGAAGGTGACCAGGCCGTTGCTCGCCGAGAGCAAGAAGGTCAAGACCGACGCCGATCACCTGCTGCTGCTGTGGCGATTGCTGGCGCGTCTGAACGACGGTCATGCCGCGGTCAAACCGCTCGAGCGTGGTGAGGGCGTGAAACTCGATCTGCCCGATCGATCGTTCGCCCCGGGCATGTTCCTGTGTCGGATCGGCGAGGCCGTGTTCGTCAAGAATGCATGGGGAGCCGCCGCTCAGGCCGGGATGAAGCCCGGCATGGAGGTGGTCGCTCTCGACGGCAAACCCGCCGACGAATGGCTCGCCGCGCGGACCGCATCGCTGCGCGACCTGCTGTCGTTCTCGACCGATCACCAGGCCGACTTCTACACCTGTCACTGGGGACTGGCCGACGTCGCCGGGACGCGGCTGGCCGTCGAGTGCCGCGACGGCAAGAGTCGCAAGAAGCGCACGATCACCTATCAGAAGGGCAGCCAGACGGCATCGGGCCCGGCGTTTCCGCCACCGGGAACCAGGCGCCACCAGGACATCCACTACGGCACCACCGCGGGCGGCTTCGGCTACGTCCACATCCGTCGCTGCAAGGGTGACCTGCCCGAGCAGGTCGACGTCGCGTTGCAGGCGATCGGCGAGGTGCCCGGCATGATCCTCGACTTCCGCGGCAACGGCGGCGGCGGCTTCGATCATCAGGCGCTGTTCGGCCGCTTCCTGCCCGCCGGCAGCAAGTGGCCGTACGGCAGCGGCTACGAGAGCCAAGGCCCGCACCCGTACGGCGGTCCGGTCGTGGTCCTGATCGACGCCACCTGCCGCAGCGCCGGCGAGACGGCCGCCGGGCAGTTCACCGAGGATGGCCGCGCGCTGGGCATCGGCGAGAGTCCGACGGCCGGGATGTCGTCGAGCAAGACCACGATCGAGTTGCCGTCACGGCTGTTCGCGCTCTACGTCTCGGTGCGCAGCAACAAGGCCCGCTTCCAGGGCGGCAAGGGGATCGAGGGGCTCGGCGTCGCCCCGCATCTCGTGGTTCGCTTCGACGCCGCCGACCTGCTGGCCGAGAACGACACCCTGATCCTGGCCGCCGAAGCCGCCTTGCGCGAATACGCCAGTGGCGAGGCCTGGCGAAAGGTGCGCTACGACCCGGCCGAGTTCGGCTGGTCGGCGCCGAAGAAGTGACTGTGCGATGGCGCGGCGGGTCGGCCGCCGCTACAGTCATCACGCTTTCCCGCCCATACCGGAGAAAGCAATTGGTCGAGTTCCTCGGCGAAGGCCTCACCTACGACGACGTCCTGCTGGTGCCGCAGATGGCTTCCGCCCTGCCCCGCGACGTCCACACCGCCACCCGTTTCTGCCGCGGCGTCGAGCTGCAGGTGCCGTTGGTCGCGGCGGCCATGGACACCGTGACCGAGTCGCGCATGGCGGTCGCGCTGGCGCGCCAGGGTGGCATCGGCATCGTGCACAAGAACCTGTCGATCGAGAAGCAGGTGCTCGAGGTCGACAAGGTCAAGCGTTCGGCGAACGGCGTCATCAAGGACCCGGTCGCGCTGTCGCCCGACGACACCGTCGGTCACGCCAAGGACCTGATGAAGGCGCACAAGATCAGCGGCCTGCCGGTGGTCGACGGCCGCCGCGTCGTGGTCGGCATCCTGACCAACCGCGACCTGCGCTTCTTCGACGACCGCGACGCCAAGGTCAGCGCGGTCATGACCTCGGATCATCTCGTCACCGCGCCGCCGGCGACCACGCTCGATCAGGCGCGGCAGATCCTGCGCCGCAACAAGGTCGAGAAGCTGATCCTGGTCGCGGCCGATGGCACGCTGGCCGGGCTGATCACGATGAAGGACATCCGCGGCACCGAGGAGTTCCCGATGGCCGCGCGCGATGCCCGCGGCCGCCTGCTCGTCGGCGCGGCGGTCGGGGTGCACGACCTCGAGCGGGTCGGGCAGCTGGTCGAGGCCGGCTGTGACGTCGTCGTCGTCGATACCGCCCACGGTCACAGCCGCAACGTGATCGACACCGTGGCCGCGATCAAGCAGCACAGCCCGATCCCGGTCGTCGCCGGCAACGTCGGCACCTACGACGGCGCCAAAGCGCTGGTCGATGCCGGCGCCGACGGCGTCAAGGTCGGCATCGGCCCCGGTTCGATCTGCACCACGCGCATCGTCACCGGCTACGGCGTGCCGCAGCTGACCGCCGTGCTCGAGGCGGTGCGGGCCTGCGCGGCCAGCGACGTTCCGGTCATCGCCGACGGCGGCATCCGCCAGAGCGGTGACATCGTCAAGGCGCTCGCCGCCGGCGCTTCGACGGTCATGCTCGGCTCGCTGCTCGCCGGTCTCGACGAATCGCCGGGTGAGACGATCCTCTATCGCGGGCGATCGTTCAAAGCGGTGCGCGGCATGGGCTCGCTCGGCGCCAT
>JAGQRA010000915.1 GCA_020425885.1 Planctomycetota bacterium
GAACGGGTCGCGATCACGCTCTCGATCGCGCCCCAGTTGTAGGTCAACACGAGGTCGGCATCCGCCGCGCGCAGCCATCGTCGCTGGGCCCCGACCACTGCGGGCAGGCCGCGTGACCGCGGCGCCGCCACGAACTCGACCTCGACGTCCGACGGCAGGTGCTCCGCCGCCGCGGTGCAGCCGTCCATCGCCATCACTACATGCCGATATCTCGGGCCGAGATGTCGCATGAGCTGCACCGCCCGGATCTGCGGGCCACCGGCGCCGAACGTCGCGAAGACGTGCACCAGCTTGCGCCGTTCCGAGGTCATCTCCCGGGCTTGTCGAACAGTCGCTGCAGGAAGCGGGGCCTGGCCTGCTCCGGTGCAAAGCCGAGATCGCGCTTGCTGTCGCCGCAATCCAACGGCGCCCGGAACGACCGCGAGGCCAGGTCGCGGAAGCACGGCCACTCGCGCGGCCGGCGCGCCAGCAGCTTGACGCCGTACTTCGCGACCTCCTGCAACCACATCCAGCGCAGCCGGGTCGGGTGGAAGTGGTAGTCGCGCCCGGTGCGCGCGGCCAACTCGCGGACGAACTCGGCCGCGGTGAGCCGCACGTCGCCGGCGAGGTTGTAGGCCTTGTCGCCCGCGTTGGCGGCCAGGGCGGCGGCGACGAGCCCGGCGGCGCAGTCGTCGGCGAGCACGAACGGCAACGCCGTCCGACCCGTCCCCCAGCCGACGCAATGGTTGTCCTTGACCCAGAGCCCGACGCCGGAGTGCTCCATGATGCCGTCGTGACCGACGACGATCGCCGGCCGCACGATGGTGATCTCGGTGCCGCGGCCGCGTCTGGCGACGAGTTCCCGTTCGGCCGCGATCTTGCCGCGGGCATAGGCGCCGCGCTCGCTCGGCCGCGCATCGGGCGGCGTCTCGCCGGTGATCGCGGCGCCGTCGCCGAGCCACAGCGCCGCGGTGCTGCTGGCATAGACGAACCTCCGGATGCCGAGTTCGAGCGCGACGTCGGCGGCGCGGGCCACGGCGTCGGCCATCGTGCGTTCGACCTTGGCCGCGTCGGTGCCGGCGACGGTCGCGAGGTGCAGGACCGCAGTCGCGCCGGCACAGGCCTGCGTCAGCACCTCGCGATCGCCGGCGTCGCCGACGAAGACGCGCACCGAACCGTCGCGCAGTTCGGCCGGCAGCAGCTCGGGCCGGCGCACGACCAGCGTGACCGGCTTCTTCGCTTCGCGCAGCTGCCTGACGCAGCGGCGGCCGAGGAAGCCGGTGCCGCCGAGCACGACGACCTCACCGGCGCGCGGCGCGACCGGCGCCGCCAACGCCGCGGGTGGCGACGGCGGCTCGATGGCGACGCCGGCGGCGCGAGCACCCTGACGACACATGTCGAGCACGGCCTCGGCGGCCGCGGCCGTCATCGGGTCGGGCAATGCGGCCTGGCCGCGAACCGCGCCGTGGAACGCCTCGATCGCGCCACGCATGCCGCGCAGGAACGCGTCCTCGGGGAAGGCCAGCTTGAACAGGCCGAGCCCGTAGCCGGCGACGGCGGCGATCGCCCGGCTCATCATGTGAACCGCGCCGGCCGCGAGGTTGAGGCCGTGGTCGAGGAACTCGAGCCAGCGCGTCTTGCGCCGCACCCAGCAGCTGGTCCGTTGCAGGTCGAGGAACGCGGCGCCGTCGCTGCCGATCGCCTGCAGGGTGGTCTCGAGCATCGACCGCCCGAACGCCAACCGCACGTTGGCCGTGCCGCGTTCACACTCGAGCATCAGGGTCCATTCGGCGGCGAACTCGACGCCGTTTTGCAGCATCGTGCGCTCGGCGGCGACGGCCTGCATCGCCTGGCACCGTCCGAGCAGGGCGAACACGATCGAGAACGGGTGCACCGCCTGCTCCCAGAGGATGTTGGCGCTGGTCTGGAACATGAAGTGACCGACATCGCCGGTCGCCAGCTGCCGCAGCGGCACGTTGTGCTGGATCGAGACGTGCTCGAGGCGGCCGAGGCGGCCGGCGGCGAGGTGACCCTGCAGCCGCCGCACCGCCGGATGGTGGGTCAGGTTGTGATTGGTCGCCAACACCAGCCCGTGCCGAGCCGCGGCGGCGGCCAGCGCCGGCACCGCCGCGGCGTCGAGCACGAGCGGCTTCTCGACCAGGACGTGCAGCCCGGCGGCCAGACACCGATCGGCGATCTCGCCGTGCAGCGCCGGCGGCACCAGCACGTGCACCGCGTCCACCGCCGCGTGCGCGATCAGATCCTCGACCGAGGCGAAGACGTTGGCGATTCCGTACTTCCTGGCCAGGCTCTCGGCCCGGGTGAGCACCGGGTCGACGAGGGCGGTGACCTCGACCGACGTCAGATGGCGCATCACCATGAGATGGACGTCGGCGATGAAGCCGCTGCCGATCAGGGCGGCACGGGTGCGGCGCCCGGCGACGGTCGCGACCGGTGCGTTCGGGGAGGACAATGTGGGCTCGGGCGGTTGGGCGAGAGTGGTCAGGGCAGGATCCTGCGGCATCGGTCGGGGCGGTGCAACCGTGGCGTTATCGACACGGCCGGCGCATGATCCTCACCGATGCGAGCCCTGATCCGCCACTTCGTCCTTCCGCTCCTCCTGGCCCCGGCAGCACTGGCGCAACAGGCCAAACCGCTCAGCCTCGAGACCCTGCTGCAAGGCGGGCCAGCGCTCGCGATCTCGTTGCCGCAGCTGGTCTGGCAGCCGCAGGGTCACGGCGCCAGCCTGCTGTCCCGCAATGACGATGGCAGCCAGAACCTGCTGCCGCTCGACGACTCGTTGCAGGGCGTCGGCGCCGGCATCGCCGGCGCCGACATCCTGCGGGCGCTCGGCCTCGGCGGCAAAGGCCCGGCCCGCATCCCGCCGTGCACGTTCGGCGCCGACGACAGCCTTCGCTTCGACCTCGGCAACCGCATCGTCCGGCTCGAGCTGGCGACCATGACGAGTGTGACGGCACTGCAATGGCCCGAGGGCGCGACCGCGCAGCTGGTGGCGCCCGGCGATGGCCGCGCCGCCTTCGTCAAGGACGACGAGCTGTGGCTCGCCGAGCAGGACGGGACCATCAAGCAACTGACGCACGACGGCTCGGCCGACATCGTCTACGGCGGCGCCGCCCACCGCGCCGAGTTCGGTATCACGACCGGACTGTTCTGGAGCGCCAACGGCCGCTACCTCGCGTTCTCGCGCGAGGACATGCGGCCGATCACTCCATACCCGTATCAGGATCTCGACGCCGAGCAGCCGGCGCCGGCGCACGGGCGCTATCCGATGGCCGGCCGCGTCCACAGCAAGGTCACGATCGGCGTCTGCGACACCGCCGACTTCGCCATCCACTGGCTCGAGCACGATCCGGACGAGGACGTCTACTGGACCAACATCGCGGTGCAGGACGACGGCGCGGTCGTCACGGCGCGCGTCAACCGCGCCCAGGACGACATGGAGCTGGTGCGCTACGACGGTGCGACCGGTGCGCGGCAGGCGGTGCTCGTGCACGAACACGACCGTGAGTGGATCGAGCCCGAGCATCCACCGACGTTCCTGCCCGACGGACGGTTCCTGTGGTGGTCACGTCGCTGCGGGTTCCGCCACCTCTGGCTCTGCGCCGCCGACGGCACCGTGCTGCACGAGGTCACCAAGGGCCCGTTCGACGTGCAGTCCCTGCTCGCCGCCGACGCCGACACGGTCTGGTTCCAGGCCGCCGGCACCGACCCGCGCCAGCTGCACCTGTTCCGCGCCGCCGTCGCGACCGGCGAGACCGAGCAGCTGACGCAGCAACGCGGCACCCACCGCGCCGAACTCGCGGCCGATCGCCGACGCGCCTACGTCGCGCACTCGAGCCTGGACACGCCGCCGCATGCCTACGTCCTCGACCTCGATTCCGGCGATTCCCACGAGCTGCCCGGGGCGCACAACCCGCTGCTCGACTACGCCCTGCCCAGGCAGCAGTTCTTCACCGTCGAGGCCAACGACGGCAGCACGCTCTACGGCCACGTCGCGATTCCGAGCGACCTCGAACCGGGCCAGCGGCGACCGGTCCTGCTCTACGTCTACGGCGGCCCCCACGCCCAGCTCGTCACCGACACCTGGCTCGGCGGCGCCGCCACCTGGCTGCAGGCCCTCGCCGCCGAGGGCTACGTCCTGTGTCGTCTCGACAACCACGGCACGCCCAACCGCGGCATCGACTTCGAACAGGCGATCTTCCGCCGTCTCGGCACGCTCGAGGTCGAGGACCAGCTGCTGGCCGTGGAATGGCTGAGGCAGCAGCCATTCGCCGACACCGACCGCATCGGCGTGCACGGTTGGTCGTTCGGCGGCTACATGACGCTGCGC
Source organism: Planctomycetota bacterium (assembly GCA_020425885.1). Next base: position 4,331 of record JAGQRA010000915.1, read on the forward strand.
CTGCTGCTGCTCGCGCCCGAGACCTTCGCCTGCGGCATCAGCGGCGCACCGGTCACCGACTGGTCGATGTACGAGACCGGCTACACCGAGCGCTA
>JAGQRA010000113.1 GCA_020425885.1 Planctomycetota bacterium
CGAAGAAGATCGAACGCCTCGACCCGTTGGTGAAGCGCTACCGCCAGATGAAGCAGAAGCTCGCCGAGGAAGGTCTGACCCTGGCGCGGAGCTACGAGACGCGTGAGCTGCCGACGATGGCGCTCGAGATCGCCCGGCGGATGACGGCGCGATACTCGGTGCCCGAGGCGATGGCCTACTACGCCGAGCTGGTGACGAAGACCGGCAAGAGCCTGGCGCGCTGGCGCGTCGCCTACGACGAACGCAGCCTGCACGGCTGGTCGGGTGCGGATCAGGCGTTCCAGGCCTACGGCAAGCTGATCCGCGCCGCCGTCGCCAAAGACGGCGACCGCATGGTGACACGCGAACTCACCGCCGACGTCACCTTCGATGCCGACTTCTCGCTGTCGGCCGAGATGAAGGTCCCCGTCGACGCCGCGACCGGCGCGTTCCAGGGCGACCTGCTCGGCCTGTGCTTCGGCCGCAAGGGCGACCAGCGCTATCACGCCGTGCTGCTGCACCCGAAGGGATACCTCGACATCAGCAGCAACCAGGGCGGCGTCTGGACGGTGCACGACCATCGCAGCATCCCCGTCGGCGGCAGCTGGCACGAGCTGCGCATCGACGTCACCGGCAACCAGCTCGACGTCTACTACGACGGCCTCTACGTGCGCTCGCTCGACTTCCCCGACCCGGCCGTCGTTCGCGGCGCCTTCGGACTGCTGTGCGGACCGGGGGAGGCGTCGTATCGCAACGTCCGCATCCTCGGCCGCGACCCGTTCGACCCGGCGGCGCGCATCGAGCGCGAGATCGCGATGCAGAATGTCATGCGCGATCCGAGCAAGCGCACCCCGGGCACGTTCAGCGGCTTCGCGGCGCCGGAGCTCGGTACGCTGTCGTGGGTGCAGGGCGAGGCGACGACGCTCGGCCAGCTGCGCGGCCGGCCGGTGATGCTCGCGTTCTGGTCGCCGCGCGTCGATCGCATCATCCCGTGCACGAGCTGGCTGCGGCACGCCATGGCGCGCGCGAAGGTGAAGGGACTGACGACCATCGTGCTCTGCGATGCGGGGACCGGTGCGGCCGAGCTGAAGGCCTACCTTGCGGACAACCCGCTGCCCGACGCCGCCGTCGCGATCGATGGGCAGGGCGCGACCTACGACGCGTTCTTCCTCAAGCCCGGCTTCTTCGGCATGCCGCGCGTGCTGCTGCTCGACCAGAAGGGCGTCGTCACCTTCGAAGGCGACCCTGGACTGCGCAAGGGCGAACAGTGGAAGCCCGAGGACGGCCCGACCTACGTCGATGCGGCGTTGGACAAGCTGCTCGGCAGGTAGGCGAGGCCGCGCCGGCCCTGAGTGCCGGAGTACCGAACCCGCTTCGTTCTTCCAGACTCGGGCCCTACTCTGCAGAAACGGAGCGGGTTCGGTACTCCAGCGCCTCAGGGTCTTCCTTGCCTCGCGTTCGTGCCGATGATTGGACCCATGCCGATGGCCAGTTGCTACCACTGCGGACACGAGCTTGCGGTCGTTGCAGCGGATCCCTGGTCGCCGTGCCCGGCCTGTGACCGACGCGTGCACGTGGCCAGCGTGCACCGCCTGGCTGCGATCACGCGGCTGATCGGGGCGGCACGCGGCGAGGAGGGGCTTGCGGAGAACGACCGCGACGAACTGCTCGCGGTCCTGCAA
>JAGQRA010000916.1 GCA_020425885.1 Planctomycetota bacterium
ACCTTGTAGGGGCAGTTGTTGCTGCAGTAGCGGGTGCCGATGCAGCGGTTGTAGACCATGTCGTTGAGCCCGTCGGGGCTGTGCGTCGTGGCCGCGACCGGGCACACGGATTCGCACGGCGCGTTCTCGCACTGCATGCACGGCACCGGCATGCTGGCGACCTGCGGGTCCTCGGCCATCGCCATGCGGTCGTCGGCCTTCGAGGAGAAGTAGCGATCGGAGCGGATCCAGAACATCTCGCGGTTACGCGAGACCTGGATCTTGCCGACCATCGGGATGTTGTTCTCCGACACGCAGCCGGCGATGCAGGCGCTGCAACCGGTGCAGGCATTGAGGTCGATGACCATGCCCCATTGGTAGGGCGACTTCTTGACGTCGTCGCTCCTGCCGCCTTCCTCGAAGCGCTCGGTCCAGAGCGACTTGTTGATGTCGGCTTCCTTGCCGCCGTGCAATGCGGCGGCCTTGTCGAGCGGCGACATCTTCGGCGCCCACCGCGGGTCCTTCTTGTTGGTGGCGACATCGGCCTCGCGGACGATGGCGCGGCCGGCCATGGTGCCGTGCTCCTGCGTGCAGACCAGCTGGTGGCGACCGCCGGTCTTGCTGACCTGCGCGCCTGTCACCAGCCACTGCGAGCCGGCGCCGCGCAGCGGATAGGCGTTGAAACCGGCGCCGTGGCTGACCTTGCAGTTCTCCGGCAGCGAACGGCCCCAGCCGAGGTTGATCGTGATGCTGTCGTCGGGCAGACCGGGCAGGATCCAGGCCGGGATCTCGACCGTCGAGCCGTTGGCGGTGATGCCGAGCACGTCGCCGTTCTCGACGCCAAGGGTCGCCGCGGTGGCCATGCTGACGAGGGCGGCGTTGTCCCAGCTCAGCTTGGTCAGCGGATCGGGAATCTCCTGCATCCACGAGTTGTTGGCGAAGCGCCCGCCGTCCATCTTCGGACAGCGCCGCAGCACGATCTCGATGCCGGCGGTCTTGGCATGGCCACGAACACCGGTGGCGATCGTCGCGGCGGTCAGACTCGGAGTCTCCGGCAGGTAGGCCGAGTCGGCGACCGTGCCGTCGTGCAGCGTCTGCGACCACCAGGTCGCGAAGTCGACGGCGCCCGAGGTCTGCTGCCAGTGCGCCTTGACCAGGTCGTGGCCGAAGACCGCGTCGCGCGCGTAGACCAGACCTTCGTAGTTCGGCTCCTGGGTCAGGAAGGCCAGGAACTCGAGCGTCGACACGCCGCCGTGCAACGGCCGGATGAGCGGCTGCTGCAGCGTGATCGTGCCGTCGTGGGCGCGGACGTCGCCCCAGGCCTCGAGCTCGTGCGCGAGCGGGAAGTGCCACTGGCAGAGGCGCCCGGTCTCGTCGTCGTAGTCGCCGACGTGGACCGACAGCTTCGCCTTGGCGATGAGCTCGGCGAACTTGAACTCGGCCGGCGCGTCGAGGGCCGGGTTGCAGCCGATGCAGATCAGCGTGTCGATGCCCGCGCCCTTCTCGAGCTCGGACTTGAGCGCCTGCAGCGAGGCGACGCTGCCCTGCTGCATGCCCTCGGGCACGGCGCGGTAGGTGACGGTCTTGCCGACGTTGCCGAGCGCATCGTTGATCGCGTGCACGACGGCGTGGACCGCCGCGGGCTGACGCGCGCCGGCCGTGACGATGCAGCGACCGCGCGCCGACTGCAGGTCCCTGGCCATGGCTTCGAGCCAGTTCTTGCCGTTCTTGGTGAAGGCGGCAGGGTCGTGCTTGCCGAGCTCGGTGCCGAGCGCATCGCCATTGCCGACGCCGAGCGCCTTGGCGAGGGCGTAGGCCGCGCCCGGAATGTCGCCGGCGCGCATGCGGAAGCGATGGTCGGCGGCGGCGCCGGTGTCGCTGAAACACGATTCGACGACATAGAGCCGCGACAGCTTCTTGCCGGCCACCGGCTCACGACGGGTCTTGGCCCAGCCGCGGGCGTTGGCGAGCGTGTTGCCGTCGGTGCTGAGGAAGTCGGAGTCGAGCGAGACCACGACGTCGGCCTGCGCGAAGTCGTATTGCGTGGCGACCGGGCGGCCGAATGCCATGCGGGCACCGGCGAGCTCGTTGTCATCGTGGGTCGGTGACCAGAAGTGGAACTGGGCCTTCGCGAACGGCGCGCTCTTGGTCTTCTGGATCAGCGCCAGCAGCGACGGTGAACTCGTCGCCGGCAGCAGGAAGTGGAGCCCTTCACCCTGCTTGTCGAGTTCGCTGCGCAGCTTGTCTTCCCAGGTGGCGTAGAACTCGGCCCAGATGTCCGGTTCGGGGTGGTCGTGCCCGTCGTGGCCGTGATCGTCGTGACCGTGATCACCGTGCGAGTGACTGCTCGGGCCACGTGCTGCACGGCTGCGTGCCGGGTCGTAGAGCTGCAGCAGTTCGGCCTGCAGCCGCAGATCGGAGCCACCGAGACTGCTCGGGTGGGCGGGGTTGCCATCGACCTTGGTCGGCCGGCCGTCGCTGCTCCTCACGAGCACGCCGATGCCGTAGCCGTTGCGCGACAGCGCCGTCGCGTACTGCTGCGGCATGCCGGGCCGGAAGCCCTCGGGCCGCTTGTTGAAGGCGACGATCGGCGTCACCGGCTTGCGGCAGCTGGTCATGCCGGCGAGGGCCACGGAGGCCGCGATGGCGCCGAGGAAACCGCGGCGCGACACCTCGTCGGGAGCTTCGTCGGCTCCGGCCGGGAACTCGCGCGCGACGATCTCCTGGAACTCGGCCGAGTTCTCGAGCTGGGCGAAGCTGCGCCAGTAGGTGGGTGAATCCGACTTGCCGCCGGGGAAGCTGTTCTCTGTGACGCTGGTCATCGGTGGCAGGCCGAGCAGTGGGTCGGGGGGTTGAGCTCTGGAAGCTTGGTCTCGCTCCATTCCAGGCGCGCCTTGGCGGCGGCGATGCTTGATTCGTCCGGCGTCCAGTCCATCTTCGTGACCGCGACGTCGGCGGGGCGCAGATGCGGGGTCGGGTCGCGATGGCACTCGAGGCACCAGCCCATCGACAGCGGTTGTTCCTGACGCACGATCTCCATCTGGTCGACGCGACCGTGGCAGCTCGCGCAACCGACGCGGGCATGGATGTGGACGGCGTGGCTGAAGTAGGCGTAGTCGGGCAGCATGTGTACCTTGACCCACTCCAGCGGCTTGTTGTCCGGACCACCGTCACCGTAGGCCGCGACCAGCGGCTCGAGCAGCACGCTGTCCTTCATGACCTGCGCGTGGCAGCCCATGCACGTCGCGTTGTCGGGGATGGTTGCGTGCGGTCCGTCCTCGACGAGCCGGTGGCAATAGCGGCAGTCCATGCCGAGCGAACCCGCGTGCAGCTTGTGGCTATAGGCAACCGGTTGGAACGGTTGGTAGCCGACGTCCGTGTGCTTGGGGGAGAACCAGAAGAAGACGGCGAAAACCACGAACAAGCCGGTCGCGGCCGCGCCCGAGGCGAGCATGACAGGCAGCTTGTTGGTCCACTTGGGGAACAGGACGGTCAAGTTGGATCCCTTCCGCCTAGGCGGATGGTTTGCGGTCGCGTGGAATTGGGGCGAGGGACGAATACCCACGTGGGCAGACATCCCGGTACAGCTCGGAATACGGTCAGCCCAGGAGGCTGCCGCAGACCAAACGGAAGAGCACGTGCGTGGCCCGAGGGGCGACCCGTCTAAAAGATCGACCTCCCGAGGTCAATTTCAGACTTCTTCGATTCGCGGCCGTGGCGCTGCCATTGCGCGCTGGGCAAGTCGGTTGCGAGACTCTGGAAAGCTCCGCAACCGGTGTGCAGAGACGATCGTCACGGATGGCTGCCCGTAGCTTCCGACCCGGCCTCACATCCCGTTGCGTTGGACGAACGGGACCAGCAGCGGCATCACCAGCTGCATCGCCCGTGGATTGGCATGCATGTCGGCGGGGGTGACCCAGAGCTCTTCCTGCGGCGTGGCCTGCAGCGCCGGGAGCACATCGAGGAAGGCGATGCCGAGGCGCTCGCACTCGGCGGCGACCAGGCCGTGAAGCTTTGCGAAGGGGTATGCCCGGCCCGGGCCGAGGCCTTGGAGGAATGGCCACAAAACCACCATCAATTTGATCTTACGTTCGCCGCACCAGGTCTTCATGGCGGCCAGCGAGCGCTGCGGCGTGCCATTGGCCCACATCGAATCGAACGGCTTGTCGTTGTCGTAGAAGGCGTGGCCTTCGGGCAGGCCGAGCAGCAGCTCGACCCAGTCGACCGCCGGATCGAGTTCGAGTTCATTGCGACCGAAGGTCCGCAGCACGAGGTCGAGACTCTTGATGCCGGTGTCGGGCGGCGGGTTCTGCAGGAACAGTCCGTTGCACGGCACCAGGTCGTTGAGACAGATCGTCACGATCACGGCATCGGGGTCGAACTTCGCGAAGCGGTGCTGCAGGCCCCACCAGTACTCGTCGACGCAGATCGTGCCGGCCGCGCCGCAGTTGACGGTGCGGACGTCGGTGCCATCGCCGCGCAGCGAGTCCTCGAGCAGGCGCACCCAGCCAGTCTCCTCCGGCACTCCCCAGCCGAACGTGAACGAGTCGCCGAGGCAGAGGATGCGACGTTGACCCGCGGGCTTCTGCGGCGTGATCTCGTCGCGCTCACGCAGGCCGAAACGGTTGATGCGGACCAGCACGCGGCCCTGTTCGTCCATCCAGTCGCGGCCGAGTTCGTCGCGGTCGGCGTAGCGCAGGTAGAAGCTGTGGCCCGGCGCGAACATGCCGCGCGGCCGCGGCGTCTGGGCGGCCGGCACCATCGTGATGAAGCCGAGCCGGATCCCCTCCTGCAGATCGGCGACCGGTGTGCCGTCGATGGTCTCGTAGCTCAGGGTGCCGAGCGGGCCGCGGGCGGGAAGCACACGCAGCACGATTTCGGCCATGCCGATGGCGAGCACGAGGGCGAAGGTGACGAGGATCGCGAGCTTGAGCGGGCGGGAGTTTCGCGACTTCGTCATCGTGGCTGGGCGGCGGTCGATCGGGGCCGCGACGATAGATCGGAAGCCGCGGGCGTGCACGTCCCGGTCTCGGGACGTGTCGCGGCCATCGGGTTCCGGCTGCGGCGCGACCGGACTAACAGCCGTTGGCCTTGCGATAGAGCTTCTTCTGCAGCTTGGTGCACAGGGGCAGTCCGTCGATGCCGTTGCAGACGCAGGTCTTGTACTGAGCAGCAGTGCTCGTCGTGGACTTGCAGAAGGCATAGGCCGTCAGCACCTGGATCGCGCAGGCGCCGTGCTGAAGGGTCGCAGCTTTGCGCACGATGCCGCCGATCTTGCCGAACGACACCTTGGTCATGACGGAGGCTTGCAGGCCCGAAGGGGACAACACGGCGTATTGCGCCGACAGCGGCACGTCCAGCAGTCCGATCGTCGACGGGATCGACACCGGCGTCGTGGTCCGGCCGCCGGCATCGACCGCCGACAGCGCCACCGCGTGCTGCGACACCTGCAACCTGCATCCCGCCGGCATGCCGGGAATCGGGATGCCACCGCCCGGCAGCGGTCCACCCAACCCGATCACGCACGCGGCGAGGCTGCCTGGCTGAGCACCGAGCAGTGAGTAGCCGAAACCCGTCGAGCCGAACTCGGGGCCACCATGAGAGACGATGTCGGGCGGGGTCGAGCCGCAGGATGTGCCCGTGATCCCGTGCGTCGCCATGCGGCCGAGCTCGTAGCTCACGATCGTGTCGGACCCGGCTTGATGCATGGCGGTCGCGAAGATGCTGCCATTGAGCAGATCCCACGCGATCTCGACGCCGCCGGCGATGCCGCCCACGACGTCGTCGCCGTAGAACTGCATCTGCTGCAGGACCTGGCCCGTGGCCGGGTCGACAACGGTGAGCAGCACATCGGTACCCGTGGCACCCGGGTCGTTCTGCGAGACGTAGACCAGTTCGCTGCCCCAAGGCAGCGAGGTGAATCCGCTGACCCTGCCCACCGGCGATGGAAACGAACCCACGTACGAGCCCGACATGTCGACGAGCGAAGTCGTGCCCTCCCAGTCCTGGAAGGCGAAGCCCTCGACGCCACCGCCGGGCAACGACTCGAAGTAGGCCAGAGCGCGGACCGTGGTGCCCGGGCCGGCGACCGAGCTGACGTCGATCGGCGCCAGGAACGAGGACGTCGCGGTGTCGAAGACCTGGATCCGGCGACTCTCGTCGCCGCCGAACACGTAGCGGCCATCGGTGGCGAGATCGCGCATGCCCCATGGGTCGTTGGTGCTCGTCGGCTGTGGATACGCCGCGATCAGCGATCCCGAGGTGCGATCGAGCTCGTAGAGCATGTGCGAGCCGCCGGTGTTGGCGCCGGACACGTACCACCGGTCATCGACGAGCACGCAACCCAGCAGCCCGTTGTCGCCGGTGGTCGCCTGAACGTCGAAGTTGGCAAGGCTCGCACCCCACGCCGGGCCCGGGTAATCGCCGGCAGCCGCCGCGATCGTTCCGGCTGGGGCGACTTCGGTATTGCCGATGCAGCTGATGCGGACATGGCCGGCCTCGAGGATCGAGGCCGGCGGATTGATGCCGTCGGCGACCGTCAGCGCGACGTCGTAGTTGCCGCAGGTCGTGTAGACGTGGGTCGGGTTCTGGATCGAGGAGTCGATCGTGCCGTCGTTCTCGAAGTCCCAGGCCCAGCTGACGATGCCGCCGGGCGCGCTGGTGAAGCTGGCGTCCTGGAAGTTGACGACGAGCGGCGTGGCGCCGGTCGTCCGGTCCGAGGTGAAGTTGGCGAAGGCTCCGACCGCCGGCACGATGTCGATCTCGACCCGGCTGACAGGGCCTGCGACCTCCTGCCAGACCGGCTGATTGCCGCCGTTGGCCGCGATGTTCGACTGGGTGCCGAGACGCGTCAGCACCACGGGGTTGCCGAGGATGCTGCTCGTGAACGGACCGGCGGGGGTGCCGTAGGAGTTGAAGGCGCTGCCGCCTCCCTGGGCGTCATTGCAGGCGCCGAGGACGCCGTAGACACCGCCGGCCTGCAGCAGGATCGCGGTCGCCACGTGACTGCCGCCGGCCGCGGAGTTGTCGTAGTACAGCTGCGTACCGACCACGGTGCCGGGGTATGGCGGCGGCGGGTTGGTGCCGAGGTCGATGATCTCGACGGTCTGGAACGGCTGGGTCGCCTCGTTGGGAACGCGGATGCCCGAGATCACGCACGGCACCGGGCAGGTGAACCAGTAGCCGCGGGTCAGACTCGCCGTATAGGTGCGGTCGTAGCCGGGCAAGGCGATCGGAGATTGGGCTGCTGCGGTTGCGCCGATCAGCAGCACGGCGGCCGCGGACAGGTTGCGGAGCGGGTACATGGCTTCCTCCTTGGGGAGCGGTGAGCGAGTGTGGTGGGTCGCTACGTGGGTTGATGGTGGATGCCCGAGGCGTGAACCGCGGGTGACTACCAGGACCAACGACAACGCGCGAAACCGTGCACCGCACTTCTCGACTTCTCGGGACTCCGGACCCGACCGACGGCACCGGATGAGTCGATGCGCCTACCGCAGTTGTTCGCGCGCGGTCAGCAGCAGCTTCTCGGCGCGTTGGATCCGCGGGTCGCGAGGATCCAAGTGCTCGACGAACAGGTCGCGGGCGCGCTCGAGGTAGGACACCGCCTGCTGGCCTTCACCGAGCGCCAGCTTGCAGCGCCCGGCCAAGGAGAAGGCCGTAGCGGCGAGGTTCGGCTGCACGCCGGGCAATTCGGCCTGCGCCGACATGGCGCTGCACAGCGGCAGCGCTTCGCCGGCGCGATCGCTGGCCAGCAGGACGTGGAC
>JAGQRA010000917.1 GCA_020425885.1 Planctomycetota bacterium
CGCCCTCGTCGCGGGCGATGATCGCCGCGCGGGTCGGTGCCGGCAGCGCGAACTCGACCTTCGTATTGGCACTGAAGGCGAACGAGCCGAAACCGATCAACAGGCCACCGGCCCAGACCTGCGCCGTGAGGTAGCCGCCGGCCATGGTGGGCACGGCGACGACGTCGTCGGTCCCGAACTCGCCGGCGACCACCGCGGGGTTCTCGCCGCCCGGCGACAGCATGATGCGGAGCGGTTCGCGCCCCGCCCACGCCGCGCGCCCCTTGACGGCGATGCGACGCAGCGTCTGCAGCGGCGCCTCGTCGAGGATGCGCGGTGGTCCCGGCGTGACGCTCTCGGCGATCGTCGTGCGCCTCGCGGTGCCTTCGCCATCGGTCCACGTCGCCGAGGCCGAGTAGGCGCGGCCGACGAGCACCGCGGTGCGGAAGCGGCCCTTGCCGTCGGTCTTCACCCGCACGATGTCGGCGCTGCCGACGTCGGTGCGCGGACCGAGCGGCCACGACACCAGCATGACACAGGCCCCGGCGACCCAATCGCCGGCGGCATCGCGCACGGCGCCGAGGACCGGGCCGCGCGGCGGCTCGAAGCTGGGCGCGCCGTCGGCCTGGGCCGTCAGCCGCGCGGCGAAGATGCTCGCGGCGAGGGCGGCGGGGAGGAGAGGGCCGGGCGTGCGCATCATGCGGCCATCCTAACGACTGGCGGCGAACTCGCGCGGCAGCGGAGTCCGGTCGCTGCTCCATCACGACTGAGCGGGCGCACCGGCCGCCGCACCGCGCGGGATCTCAGAGACCGAGCGTCAGGTCCTGTGCGTTGAACAACGTCACCTGCGCGGCGCCGCCCGTGATGTCGAGACGGATGCCCTGCGAGTAGAGCTGCAGGCCGATGAAGGCGCTGACGCCCGGCAACGGCACCGAGTGCACGCCGTTGCCGGCGAGCATCGCCAGTGTCGGCGCCATCGACACCAGGACCTCGCCGCCGAACAGGATCGTGCCGCTCGACGGCAACAGCCCCACGCCGACATAGGTGCCGAAGGTGTTGGCCGTCGTCGGCACCGAGCTTTGCCAGTTGTAGCCGAGCTGCGGCGGCCGCACGCAGTCGAAGCCCGTCGCGTTGGTGCCCGCGCCATTGCGGAACGTGCACATCGCCGACCCCGGGAACTGCATCTCGCCGCCGAGCACGTTCTGGGTCGCGAGCCCGGGGACCACGATCTGCTGCAGCATCGTGCCCGTCTTGCTCCATTGCTCGAGCGTGCCCTGGGCGGTGCGGTTGTGCAGCCACAGCGTGCCGTCGGCGTGATCGAGGGCCAGCGCCATGTTCTGCGTGTGCGGCGTCGTGAACGAGCTGACGATGGTTCCCGACAGGGAGTACTCGGTGATCGTGCTGGTCGAGAACTGCGACACCCACAGCGTCTGCGCGGTCGGGTCGAAGGTCAGCGAGCCGATGCTGCCGGCGTCGAACAGCGCGACCGCATTGCCCCAATCCCGATCGAAGCGATGCACCATGCCAGCGGTGTCGATCGCGTAGTTGTAGGTGCCGTCGGTGGTGCCGTCCCAGCAGGCCCCGACCGCGCCGCCCGGGTGCAGATAGCGCGTGGTGAGGTCGTTGCCCTGCAGGTCGTACTCGGCGCCGAGGCCGCCGCCGTTCTTCGCCAGGGCCCGCACCGTGCCGGTGACCACGATCGGGTACTGGTAGTTGTCGGTTCCGGGGGCGGGCGACCACGAGCGCAGAAGTACGCCGCCCTGCACGACGTGGAACGTGGCCTGATCTCCGGTCATCAGGTAGTACTCGCTGATCTGGGCGGTGAGCGGTGAGAACGCGGCGAACGCGAACGGGATCGCGACGCCGAGACGAAGGCAGTTGGCGAGGGTCATGTGCGTTGGCTCCGGGGCGGTGGCGACCAGCGACTATCCGCCGCCTTGGCGGCGCTGGCAAGCCCGGCGCCCGTCCGGCGCTTGCGCCGGCATCTTCTCTTCACCCGCGACCGGATGGCGAGAAACGAGCCTCGAGGACGTGGACGCGTCCGGATCGGTCGCCGGCGATGACCGAATTCCCGAAGCCGAGCGCCGTGACGTCGGCGTCGGTCGTGAAGGCGACGGCCTCGGCGCCGCTCTGCAGGTCCAGGACCCGGATCTCACGGACCTCGCGGTGATGGCGATCGACGGTGTTCGTCGTCGCGAGACGCGCGCCGGTCGGGTCGAGCGCGATCAACTCGCACGAGCCGAACTCCTGCGCGAACTCGAGTTCGGCGGTGGCCGCCCGCCACACGCGCAGCTCGGGTTCGCCGGCGTCGGTCCAGCACCTGGCCGCGACGCGCGAGCCGTCGCCCGAGAAGCACGGCGCGTCCGCTCGGCCGTCGTGCAGGATCGAGAGCTCGTCACCGGTCGCGGTGTCGATCATGGCGAGTTCGCCGCGGTCGGTCACGACGACCGCGATCGAGCCATCAGGACCGAACACGAGGCGCTCGGTCTCGGCACCCCGCAACTGGACCGTCGCCGTGCAGCGCCGTTCCTCGAGATCGAACACGGCGAGGCTCGGTGACCAAGCCGCGGCGACCACGGCGCTCGGCCCGACGAACGCGAGCAACCCGCGCAGTCCGTGGCCTTCGATCGTCGTCCGCTCACCGCTCACGGTATCGAGCACGTGGATGCCGTCGCCGTGCGCGAAGGCCAGCCTCGGCTGCGGTCCGATCAACGCCGCACCCTCGCGCAACGAACTCGGATCACCGAGATCGTGTCGGCTCGCGAGCCGTCCGGTCGCGAGGTTCCAGATGCTGGCGTGCCCGGCGCCGTCGACGACACCGCCCCACTCGCCGCCTGCGTCGACGGCGACGGTGCGGATCGCGACCGCGTGACGCGGCGGGGCGCCGAGCTCGAGGGTGTCGTCGAGACGGTAGAGCTCGACGCCGTGGTGGCCGGCAGCGGTCATCAGGCGCTGGCCCGAGCTGTCGGTCGCGACCGCGTCGATCGGACCATCGAGCTGCGGCAGCTCGGCGAGGAGGCCTGGGTCGGCGAGGCTCCAGACCGCGATCCTGCCGTCGCGGTCCGCCGACACGAGCCGCTCACCGTGATCGTCGATGGCAAGAGAAGTGATCGCAGCACCGTGTTCATCGAGCACCGCGGCGCCGCATTCGCGATCGAGATCCCAGCAGCGAACCGTGCCGTCTTCGGCAACCGAGGTGACGATCGTGCCCGCGGCGTCGATCGCGGTGACGTCACCGCAATGACCGAACAGCGTGGGCTCCGGGCGACTGGCATCGACGTCCCAGACCCTGATGTCCTCGGCGCGATCGGTGCTCAGCAGGTGCCGGCCGCCGTTGGCGAACGCGATCGGCGCCACGCCATCGAGAGAGGCGACCACCTGGCCGCTGTCGAGGTCGACGACCACGAGCGCAGGGGCGTTCTCGCCCCTGACCACGGCCGCCCGGCGGAGATCCCGTCCGACTGCCAGACCCTGCACGTAGTAGCCGAATTCGCCGAGCACGCGGTTCCGCCGCCCGCTCCGGAGTTCCCACACCTCGAGGCTGCCACCGTCGGTCAGCATCAGCACCTCGCGCTTGCTGATCGGCCTGGCGAGCGCATGGTCGGCCCGCGTGTCCTGACCAGGTAGCCGCCGGCCGTCACACATCCACCGCAGGAACTGGCCGGAGACGCACGCCACGACTTCGTCGCCGAGGTGGGACAAGGCAAGAACGCCCGACCTTCGGCCATCATCGTCGGCGGTGGCCGCGACCTGCGCCGTGCCGCGCATGACATCCCAGAGCACGACGCATCCGGCGTCGTCCCCGGTCGCGACGTGGTGGCCGTCCGGCGAGATCGCGATCGCGGTGACACGATCGGTGTGGCGTCGATGCTCGCCGGTGAGTTCGCCGGAGCTGCATCGCCACAGCCGCACCGAGCCGTCCGCAGCACCCGCGACGACGAGGTCGCCCACCGCGTGGCAGGCGACGGTCATCAGGCCCGGGTCCGGTTTCAGGCGGATCGTCGATCGCAGGCGGTCGACGTGAGGCCAGACCAGGATCCGGCCGTCGCTGCCGCCCGAGACCACGACTGTCGCCCGCGGTGTCGCGGCCAGGTGAGCGACGCCGTCCTCGTGGTGGCCGAGGGTTCTGTGACACACGCCAGTCACGCGATCCCACATCCGGATCACGCCACGGACGTCCGCGGCCGCGATCGCGTCGTCACCCGCCATGACCAGCGCTCGGATTGACTCCGTCTCGTTCCTCCCCGGCAACCGGAACGCCAACGAGTTCGCGCGTCCGGACGCGAGCTCGATCGTGCGCACCGTTCCCGATTCCGTTCCCGCCGCGACCGCGCCGCCGTCCGTGGCCAGCGCGAGCTGATCCGGTTCGAGCTCGTCGACCGCGATCGAACGCAGCCGGCGGCCGGAATCGACATCCCAGAGCCTGACCGTGTCGTCCGCGCCAGCCGTCGCCGCGATGCGCCCGTCCGGAGTCACG
>JAGQRA010000918.1 GCA_020425885.1 Planctomycetota bacterium
CCGACATCGGCAGGACGAGGCCTTCCAGCTTGCGATCCTCGGGCGCGAGCACGAGACCGCTGGCCACCGCCTGGGCCGGGCCGTGGCCGACGAGCAGCCGGCCGCCGACCTCGATCTCACCGCCGAGCGCGCGGTCGGCGCCGAACACCGCCCGCAGCAGCTCGCTGCGACCGGCCCCGAGCAACCCGGCCAGGGCGATGACCTCGCCGGCCCGCAGCTCGAAGTCGACACCGACCTCGGGCCACGCCTCGGTGCGCAGACCCGTGACCCGCAGCACGACCTCGCCGGGTCGGTGCGGCGTGCGCCGGGTGGCCGAGAACTCGCGCCCGATCATCATCGCCACCATGCGGTCGTGATCGGCTTCCTCGCCGCGGCATTCGCCGCTGCTCTGGCCATCGCGCAGCGCGACGACGCGGTCGGCGATCTGCCGGACCTCACCGAGGCGATGGCTGATGTAGACGATGCCGACGCCTTCGGCCCGCAGCTCGCCGATGACCTCGAGCAGGCGCTCGGTCTCGGCCTGGGCCAGGCTCGACGTCGGCTCGTCCATGATCAGGACCCGGGCCTCGGCGCGCAGCGCGCGGCCGATCTCGATGAGCTGCTTCTGCCCCGGACCAAGCGTGCCGACGATGCGATCGGGAGCGACCTCGAGACCGAGCCGGTGAAGCACCCGGGCGGCGATCGCGGCCATCTCGCGTTCGCGCAGCCACGGCCCGCGCCGCAGCTCGGCGCCGAGGAACAGCGCCGCGGCCACGGTCAGGTTCTCGCACAGGCTCAGCTCTTGATGGATCAACGCGATGCCGCGAGCCAGCGCATCGGCCGGGCCATCGAGTTCGATCCGTTCGCCATCGAGCAGCAGCTCGCCCGTGTCCGGCCGATGCAGCCCGGCCAGCACCTTCATCAACGTGCTCTTGCCGGCCCCGTTCTCGCCGATCAGAGCGACGACCTCACCGCCGTGCAGCGTGAAGTCGACGTCGGCCAGGGCGCGAACCCCGGGGAACGACTTGCCGATCCCGCGAGCCTGCAGCAGCGGAGCCGTCATGCCGTCACTTGTTGCCGAGCTTCTCGTTCTTGTCGCTCCAGAACGGCCCGACGTTGGCCTTCGTGATGCGCCGAACCGGGATGTCGAGGAAGCCGCCCGCCGGCAGCAGCGCCGCCCGCTTCGCCGCGTCGCGCTCGTGCCATAGCCGGTCGAGCAGCAACATCGACTGGCGCCCGTACTCGAACGGATCCTGCACGATCGTGCCGGCGATGTGGCCGTCGACGATGCCCTGCAGGGTGCCGTCGGCCTCGTCGAAGCCGATGATCTTGACCTCGCCGAGGCGGTTCGCCGACTGCACGGCCTCGAGGATGAGCGGCGGCTCGTACTCGAACAGCCCGACCAGGCAGTTGACGTCGGGCCACCGCGTCAGCGCATCCTGCACCAGCGCCTTGCTCTTGCCGCGATCGAACTCGTCGGTGAACGTGGCCCGGATCTCGTAGCGGTCACTGCGCAGCTCGGCCTCCTGGCCATCGAAGCGCGAAGGGTCATGGCTGCGGCCGAGCAGCTCGTCGA
>JAGQRA010000012.1 GCA_020425885.1 Planctomycetota bacterium
CGGCGAGCTGGCCGAAGTGCAGCGACGGCCGGCGGCCGTCGAGCACACGACTCTCGACGCCATGTTCCCGGAGCACCTCGGCGACGCCACCGACGCCGGAGGCCGCGAGTTCGTCCGCAGTGTCGCTGTCGACGCGATCCGGCACGCGGCCGCCTTGCCGCGCGAACTCGAGCCAGAAGGCCCGTCCAGCCGTACCGAGCACCACGACGGTGCCGCATGCCGGCGCGATCGTGCCGATGCGCCGCTCACGCGGCTGACATCGATCGAACCGTTCGGCGTCCACGAGCCCGACCAGATTGAGGCCGTTGCGGGACGCCCGTTGTTGCACGCGGCTGAGCAGGGACATGGGCTTGCAGCGGCAGGAGACACGCTGCTGAGGGCATCGGCAACGTTGTTTTGGACCGGCAAACCCGCCTGTGCAACCCCTCGTCGATCACCGGCGCGGCGGAACCACGACGCCATGGGCATCGATGGCCTCCGCCGTGTTCGATCCCCTCCGCCGGCGCATCGGATTCCCCCATGGCGCTGGGAACACGCACCACCCTGCGCCACCGTCCCCGCACAGCGGGTCCCGATTCAGGCGAATCCTCGTGACGTGCACACTCGGATCCCCGGGTAACAAGAGCGCCGCGGTGCAAGGCTGTTACAGCGACCTGCTGTCGACAGAACGGGGAAGGAGACGTAATGGCGCGCTCGGTCGCCAGCTGCGGCCCTAGATGATCATGCAGAAGCCAACCCTCATTCTCGTCTTCGTCGTCCTGCTGGCGATCGTGGGCGGCGCCATCCTCGTGCCGCAGATGCTCTCCGAGCCGGCAGCGCCCGTCGTGCAATGGGGGCTGGAAGACGAGATCGAAGGGGCCGACCCAGAAGCCGAGCAGGGTGACGCAGAGGCGCAGAGCGGCACGATCGAACGCACGCAGGTAGAGCCGATCGAAGGAGCGGTGGTACCCGCGGACGCAGGGCAGCGGGTCGCCGCGATCCTGCGCGGACGCGTGGTCGACAAGTTCCAGCAGCCGGTCGCTGGCGCCCGCGTCTGGCTCGAGTTCGGGCGCGCGGGCGGTCGCAACCCTCGCGGCCGCGACCGCAACCGGCGCATTCCCGAGCCCGTCGAGACGGACCGGGAGGGCCGATTCGCCTTCCAAGGGCAGACGTTCCGCCGCCTGCGCGTCTCCCTGCAGGTTCAGCACGAGACGCACGCGCCTGGCCTGTTCGACAAGGACCTGGGCGACATCGCCGATGCGAGCGGCACGATGATGGCACAGACGGCCGAAGTCGAGCTCGGCGACCTCGTGCTCAAGAACGGTGGCCAGGTGCGGGGCCGCGTGGTCGACCTTGCCGGCAACGGGGTCCCGAACGCCTCGCTGTCGCTCGAGCCGGACTTCCGCAACCGCATGCGGTGGCAGCGCAACAGCCAGGATCTGCTGCCTGCGATCGTCACCGACACAAGCGGCTTCTACACCTACACCAACATCGCGGAAGGTGACTACGTCGTGGCCGCGGTCGCCAAGATGCACACGGAGGGCCGCTCCGATGGCTTCACCGTCACCGAGGAACAGATCGCGGAGGTCGCCGACATCCAGCTGGGTCCGGGATTCGAGTTGAGCGGCTA
>JAGQRA010000919.1 GCA_020425885.1 Planctomycetota bacterium
CGCCGCCGGCCGCCATCGCACTCGATCCGTTCGGCGCTCCCGAGTGCAGCCTCTACCTCGACCCGACCGCGCCGCACTGGCGCGGCGTCGGCGGCACCGACGAACTGACCGCGGCGATCCCGTCGCGGCCGGCGCTGCTCGGGCAGCGCTTCACGGCCCAGGCCGCGGCCTGGACGCCGGGCGCCAATGCCCTCGGGCTGGTGACGTCGAATGCGATGGCGCTGACGATCGGTTCGCTGTGAACGCGGTTGCGCGCCTGGCGGGCGAGGCGCGCTCAGAAACCGAGCTCGACGTCCAGCGCGTTCGTCATCGTGAAACCGAGCGTCGCGCCCGGGTCGAAGACCAGCGCCTGGAAGCCGTAGTCGACGCCGACGAAGGCCGCGTTGGCCGGGAACGGCACCACCAGGCTCGCCGTGCCGGCCGGACCCGCGGTCGGCAGCACCGGGATCACGACCAGCGAACCGAGGTCGAGCCAGACCTCGCAGCCGGCGCCGATGACGAACGGCGTGCTCGACGCGCCGAAGCTGGCGACCGGCAGCATCGCCTGCCCCGGCGGCATGTCGCGCACCAGCACGGCGAAGTCCTGGTTGCCGAGGTAGGGCCATTCGAGCCACGACATGCTCGGCACCAGCGCGCCGGTGCCCGGGCAACCGGCGCCGACCGCGACGATCGTCGCGGCGCTGAACTCGTCGGCGCCGATGTCCAACGCGGTCGTGCGCGGCTGACCATCGATGTCGTCGGTGCTGCCGGCCGCGAGCGTCGAGGCGCCGATGCAGGGCGACAGCGGATCGAGGTGGAAGTCGTGATTCGCGGGGTCGGCGAGCAGCGGGTCGGCGGCCAACGAGGCGAGATCACGAAGCTCGGTGGTCTGCCAATCGAGCAGCGTGTTGGCGATGGTCGTGCCGCCGTCGCCGTAGTGCGCGAACGGACCGCTCGAGGCGTCGAAGAAACAGTTCGAGTCGCACACCGTCGGCGTGATCTGCAGCGCACCGGTCGGCGTCAGCAGGTGGAAGATCGGCCGGGCCGACGCGGTCAGCTTGACGATCACGTTGTTGCTGACCTCGGCGAACGGCGCATCGTTGAGGCTCGACATGTAGGCGCCGATGGCGGCGAAGTACGAGCCGGTGCCGGTGTCGACCCAGAACGTGTTGTGCACGACCCGGGTGTTGGTCGAGCGCCGCGTCGTGACGTAGCCGAACCGCGCCGTCGTGCTGAAGGCGCCGCCGTTGCTGGTCTGCAGGCTCCAGAGGAAGTTGTTCTCGATCAGCGTGTTCAGCGGATAGGACGAGTTGCCGTAGACGGTGATGCCGCACGAGCCGCAGTCGTGGATGCGGCAGCGGCGGATGATCGGGTCGTTGGCGACGCCGTGCTGCGCCTCCGAGTAGAGCGAGATCGCGTCGTAGATCGCGTTCCTGATCTCGAGCCCTTCGAGGGTGACGAAGTCGGCGCCGTTCCAGAACACCCCCATCGAACGCCCGGTCGCGTCGATCACCGGTGCCTCACCGGCCGCCGGCCGGAACGTGACGCGGTTGGCGCTCGACGCGCCGGGCCACTGGCCGAGCGTCAGCGCTGCCGTGCTCGGGTTCCAGGTGCCGTTCGATGACACGAACGGGTGGGATTCGTTGAACGGGCCGGCGTCATCGTAGAGCTCGAACGTGACCGCGCCGGCGACGCCGTTCGTCATCAGGTCGGTCACCGCGGCGGCGAGCGAGGTGTAGTTGCCCGGGAAGACCGGCCAGGCCGGATTGACCGTGTAGGTCCCGGACAGCTGCGCGGCGAGCGGTGCGGTGAAGAGCGCGAGACAGACGAGGCGAGCTGTGGTGAGCATGGTTCTCTCCCGATGTCGGAGGCTGCGATGCGGGGGTGGCAGGCTGCAGCAGGATGGCTGCGAGGCGGCAAGGTATTGGACCGGAGCGCTACGCCGGCGCCGACACACAAACGGGACCAGCGGCGGATGGGAAGCGCCAGCCCCCCGATGCAGCCGACCGGATCAAGTCCACTGCGGGCGGCTGTCGAAACCACCGACATGGGCACGAAGACGGCATGGCATCGGCTCCTCCATCTCACCGCCGCGATCACCCTCGCGACCGCTGCCGCGGC
>JAGQRA010000920.1 GCA_020425885.1 Planctomycetota bacterium
CACAGTCCACGCATCTCGCGTCGCTCTTCGCACTCTCCGTCACCGTCGCGCTGTCGTCCGGAGCTGCCACCGCCCAGCGCCTGATCGCCATCGACGCCACCCCCGCCGGCGCCACCGCCTACGAGCTCGATCGGGCGACCGCCACTCCGACGGCGCTCGGCCCGGCGAGCCCGGCCGCGGCCGTACCCGGCGATCTCGCCTACGATTACGTCACCGGCAGACTCTTCATGTCTGGCGCCGCCACGGACTCGCTCTACCTCGTCGACGTCACCAACTGGCAGGCCACCCTCATCGGTCCGTACGGCAACGCCGCGATCCTGATGCACGGCATCGAATGGGACAGCAGCACCGGCACCCTCTACGGCATGTCGACGCACGACAGCGGGCTCTACACCATCGACACCACGACCGGCGCGGCGACGTTGGTCGGCGTCACCGGGTTGGCCGCCGCCACGTCATGGGGACTCTCGCTCGGCTACGACCTCGTCAACGATGTCATGTATCTGACGAGCACCAACACCGACAGCCTCTACACCATC
This sequence comes from Planctomycetota bacterium, assembly GCA_020425885.1. Next base: position 540 of record JAGQRA010000920.1, read on the forward strand.
GACCGGACGACCGGCCTGGCGACCCTGGTCGGACCGATGAACGGCGTCTACAGCATCGCCTCGCTCGCCTACGACTACGGCAGCCTGCAGATGTACGCGATCGACAACATCTACGACCAGCTGTTCACGGTCGACCTCGGCACCGGCACGACGACGCTCACGGGCTCGGTCGGCACGAGCAACATGCTGTCCCTGGTCTACCTGCCCGAGGCCGGTCGCATGTCGCGCCTGCCGCACGCCTGTGGACCGACGACGATCACGCCGACGGGCGCGCCGACCCCGGGCCACACCGTCGACTTCGCGCTCGGCGGCGTCGTCGGCCTGCCGTTCGTCGGCTTCGGGCTGTCCGGCACGACCCAGACCTTCTGCACCTGCACGCTCGGCCACAGCTGGCAGGCAGCGGCGCCTGGCGCGACGGTGTCGTTCGTGATCCCGCCCGGCACGTGGATCGTCGGCGTCAGCGTGTTCGCCCAGGGCGCGGACCTGCTCGGCAACGGCGGCTGCGCGAGTCCGCAGTTCACGTTGACCGACACGATCCGGGTGACGATCGGCTGAGGCGAGGCAGGCGCGACGACCATTCAGTCGCGCAGTCGCAGCGGGCGCGCCGGCCGCACGCCGAGCAGCCCGGTCTGCACCGACTCGGTGTTGGCACCGCGCCAAGCACACTTCGCTTCCAGCACGTTGTTGAACATGCAACCACCGCGGTTGATCCGCGAGCCGGTGCCATCGCCGCGCAAGCGCAGCCCATCGCCGGCCTTGACGTCGTCCAGGTAGCTGCCCTCGAGGTCTTCGCAGAACTCCCAGACGTTGCCGTGCACGTCGAACAGGCCGAAGGCGTTGGCGGCGAAGCTGCCGACCGGCGCGTGGCCGACGTGGCCATCCTCGAACGGGGCCGGCTCGCCATACTCGGCCCATGCCTTCTCGATGCGACACGCGTAGCGGTCGCGCACATTGGCGATGCCGGCGAGATCGAGCGGATCGTCACCGGGCCACCACGGCGTCGACGTTCCGGCGCGACAGCCGTATTCCCACTGCGCCTCGGTCGGCAACGCCATCCCCCCGTGCAGCAGCAGGCGACGGCAGGTGAGCCAGTCGATGTTCTCCACCGGATGGGCAAACGAGATCACCCGCCCGTTGACCTCCATCCCCGCCTTGATCTGACTCGGGAACCGCATCTCGTCGGCTTCGGGCCAGAGTCGGGCCCACTGTCCCTGCGTCAGCTCGTGCCGCGCCAGCAGGAACGGCTGCAGCGTCACCTCGTGCACGGGCCCCATCTGCGGCAAGGCCTCGGCGTCGTAGTTCGGCCCGCCTTCGTCATCGGCCTGCGACCCCATCGTGAACGTGCCACCGGGCAGCAGCACGAACACGATCCCGGTCTTGGCGGTCACCGCGATCGAGCCGTCCGCCGCGTGCTCGGGGATCGGCAACTGCCACGGATCGGTGCGTCCGTTCCAGGCGCTGCGCAGCTCGTAGAACTCCCATAGCCTGGTCACGGGGTTCATGCCGATCGGCACCAGACCGTGCACGTCCTCGTCGCGCAGCTCGATGTCCTGGCCCGCGTAGCACGAGCTGGCGGCGATGGCCGCACGGACCTCGTCCCAGGAGTGCCGCGCGTTCGGATGCTGTCGGGTCAGACCATCGCGCAGCCACTGCGCCCATTGCAGGCGCGCCTTCACGTTCGCCTGCTCGTGCGCCACGAGTCGATCGAGGTCCTCGAGCAGGCTCACCAGCGTGTCGTGCAGGAAGAGTTCGGCCCCTGACTGCTCCGGAAAACGATAGCTGCGCCGCATCACGTCGGCGGACAGCGCCAGGTACTGCTCCTCGACCTGCTGCGTGGTCGACGCCAGCGACGCGACGGCCCGATCGAAGTACTGCCGGAAGCTGCGACCGCTCTCCGCGTCGCCCGCGGCCACAGCCGCGGCCTCGGCCTCGGCAATGCGTTGTCGGCCTGATTCATCCTGGCCGTTGGCGAGCAGGGCCTGAGCCAGCAGACTGAGGCTGTAGGTGGCGTGCTCGGTACCGGCGGCCCGCTCCACGACGACGCGAGCGCACGCCAGCGCCACGTCCTCCTCGCCATACACCCGGCGCCCCTGGTTCGGCGGCGCGATCCGCTCCCAGACCAGATCGGAGAGCTCGAGCATCGTCAGCGACTCCTGCTCCGGCGACAGCGGCGGCACCACGAGTTCGCGTTCGCCGTCGCGGATCGCCTGCGCCCGTCGCAGCGACTCGAGGTGCTGGCCGAGCTGCTGCCACTCGGCGAAGCGCGGGTGCGCCTCGCGCTGTCGCCGCAATTCGTCGGTGGTCTCGGGCAGGGCCCGCGCGCGCATGCCGGCGATCTGCCGTTCGATTTCGTCGCGACGGGCCAGCAGCGCGCCGCAGTCGCGCTCGAGCCAGCGCTGCATCAAGGGGATCAGCGGCGGCCACGCCGGGTAGAGATCCTGCTCGGCGGCCAGGACCTGGTCGTGCTGGACCACGCCGGCCAGCAGGTCGAACTCGCGCGCCTTGGCATCGCGCGCCAGGGCGAACTGCAGCGCCACCGCCGTGCCGACCATGGCGGTGAGGAACACGGCCGCCGCCGCGACCACCTGGCCGCGATGTCGCCGCGCGAACTTGCGCAGCCGATACGAAGCCGTCGGCGGACCCGCCAGCACTGGTTGCTGCCGCAGGTGGCGCTCGAGATCCATCGCCAGCTCGTGCGCCGACTCGTAGCGGCGTTCGGGCTCCTTGGCCATCGCCTTCAGCACGATCCAATCGAGGTCGCCCCGCAACCGGCGCTGGAGTTCGCCGGTCGAACAGCGCCGTTCGGCGGCCGCGACCTCGGCCGCTGCCCCCGCCGCCGTGACCCTCGTGCTCGGCCGCGGCGGTTCGACCTCGTTCAGCACGCGGCGGATCTCGGCCGAGCCGGCGGCCCGGAGCTCGGCCGAGTCGAACGGCAACCGACCCGTCAGCAGCTCGTAGAGGATGACGCCGAGGGCATAGATGTCGGTGCGGGTGTCGATCCGGCGCGAATCGCCATCGGCCTGCTCGGGCGACATGTACTCCGGGGTCCCGACCAGCGCGCCGCGTTCGGTGTGGATCGTGCGGTCGCCGAGGTCTCTGTCGGTGGCGCGGGCGATGCCGAAGTCGATGACCTTGGGCGCGAAGCGGTCGTCCTTGCGCGAGACCAGGATGTTGCCGGGCTTGAGATCGCGGTGGATCACACCCTTCTGATGCGCGTGCTGCACGCCGGCACAGATCTCCTGGAACAGCGCGATGCGCGCCGGCAACGCCAGCTTCTCCGCGTCGCAGAATCGATTCAACGCCGTGCCCTCGACCAGCTCCATCGCGAACCAAGG
>JAGQRA010000921.1 GCA_020425885.1 Planctomycetota bacterium
ACGTAGGCCGAGAGCTCGAACGACTGGCTGCGCTGGAAGGCCACCGCGCCATCGAGCAGCGCGACCGTGGCCCGGCCCGGCGACAGCGGCCGCGCGAACGTGAAGCGGCCCTCGGCATCGGTGGTCGCATACCTGATCTCGCCGGCGGCATCGGTGATCCGCACGGTGACCTCGGCCACGGTCGGAGCGCCGCCGGCCGCGGCCAGCAGCGAGCCGTGGACCTCGGATCGCGGCGGCAGCTCGAGCACGATCTCGGCCGGCGAGGCGCCGACCGAGACCGTTCGTCGCTGCACGCCGAAGTCGTCATGCCGGACCAGCAACGACATCGGGCCGCGCGACAGGCCCGACAGCACGAAGCGACCGTCGTCGCCGGTTCGCGCCGTGACCGGATCGACCAGCCCGAGGCGACCGTTGGTCGGCAGCAGTTCGACCAGGGCGCCGCCGATCGGCACCTGACCCGTGGTCACGATGCGGCCGCGCAGAGGCGCCGCGGCGGCGGTCGCGAAGCGGATCGTCTGCTGCTTCGTCTCGCCGACCCGCACCGTGGTCGCCATCGCCTGCCAACGCTCATGACGGGCAACGAGTCGGATCAGACCGGCCGGCAGGTTGGTGAAGCGGTAGCCGCCGCTCGTGGTCGTGACCGCGACGGCGACGCGCCGCTGCTGATCGATGGTCGACTCGGCGGCCACCCGCACGCCGCCGAGCGGTTGACCGGCATCGTTGGTGACCAGCCCGCCGAACTCGAACCCGGGCTGCAGATCGAGTTCGAGGAGATCGCGCAGCTCGGGCACCTCGAGCATGCCGCCGGCATGCTCAGGATGCTTGAACTCGATCAGCAGGCCGTGGCGCACCGGCAGGTCGAAGAAGAACTCGCCGCTGTCGCCGGTGAAGGCCTGATCGATGTACTCCGTCCGCCATTCGGGCCCGGCGGTCACGGCCTGATAGGCGGTGACCGTGGCGCCCGAGGCCGGGGCCCCGCTCGGCAGCCGCACGACGCCGCCGAGTCGTCGCACCGGCGGCACCTCGAGCATGGTGTTGACCGCCGGCGCGCCGGCATCCGCCGCCGCATCAGCCCGAACCCGCGGCGCCTCGGGCATCGACGCCGTGACGCGCTTGAGGCGTTGCACCTCGACCAGGGTCATCAAGGTCCAGGCGAGGCCGCCGAGCACCAGCAGGCCCGCGATCCAGGACGAACGCCGATAGGGTCGCCGACGCGCGCCGTGTTCGCTCATCGCTTCGCCTCCTCCGGCAGCAGACCGCGGAACCGCTGCTGCAGTTCGAGGATCCGCGGCCGCGCGACGACATCCGCTTCGTCGGCGATCTCCTCACAGCACAGCAGCACCGCCCGCAGCGCCGCCTCCCGATCGACCGAGTCCTGCACCGTCACCATCGCATCGGTGAGGGCGCCGTCGAAGTCGCCGGTACGCAGGCGCAGCCGCATGCGACACAGCTGCGCCATCGGCTCGCCTTCGGCCTCGGCGATCCACTCGGCGATCAGGCCGGGTGCCTGTGGCGAACCGGCCAACAGATACATCCGCGCGGCCACGCGGCGCATGCCGGGCAGATTGGCGTGACTGCGGAACAGGTTCTCGAAGCGCCCGAGCCAGAACCCGGCGGTCTCGCGCTTCGGCGACAGCAACAGCAGGTCGTGCCACGCCGCCAGCTGCAACACCGGCGACAGCGGCCGCCCGGCGGCGTCGACCAGCGGCCCGCGCTGGGTCGGCTGTTCGATGAGCTGCAGCACCCCGCTCCAGCCGCGCAACGGCGACTCGGGGTGAACGCAGCTCTCGACCTCGAGGCGGGCCTGCTCGGTCGCCGCTCGCAACGCGGTCGGATCGGCCAGGCGCTCCATCGCCAGCCGCGCCAGATCGGCGAGCCGCGCCGACAGACCGGTCGGCTGCCCGGCCGCCACCGACGCGCCGGGAGGGCTGCCGAGCAGCCGCGCGGCGAGGTCGTGCAGCGCGCGCCGCTGCGGATAACCCAACGCGAAGTTCATCAGGTTGGCGCCCGGCAACGGCCGCAACGCCGCGGCACTCCACAGCAGATGGCCGAGGACCTGCACGCGTTCGGCCGACGCCCGCTCGATGTCCCGCTCGAGCTGCGCGGCCGCGGCGGCGACATCGGAGCTCTGCACGACGTCGAGCACGCTCAGCAGCGAGCGCGGGAACGTCGCCCCCGGGCGCAGGTAGGATGCCAACGCCAGGTCCGCGCGCGCATCGTGGACCTTGGCCACCGCGGCGCAGAGGTTGGCGACGCTGCGGCCGAGGTAGAGCCGGTAGAGCCGAAGGTCGACGGCGAGATCGCGCTCGGCGCCGGTCCGCAGCAGGGTGGCCGCGCCGATCGCCTGATCGTAGAGCAACAGCGCCTCGTGGCCGCGCCCCTGGCGCAACAGCTGGCTGGCCTGTGGCAGTGGATCCTCGACGTACGCCGCCTGCATCGCCATGACCTGGGCGTCGTCCGGGATCTCCTTGTGCGCGGCCTCGAGCGACTTCAGCACGGTCTGACTCGGCGATCTCGGCTCGTACTCGATCCCGGTCAGCGCCTGCAGCAACGGCACCGGCCCGGGCTGGGCGCCGAGTTCGTTGCCGACGTCGGTACGGATCTGGACCAGGTGATTCTGGTGCTTCGAGAGCAGGCCCTGGCCCTTCTCGCGTCGCCACACCGTCAGCAGGAACACCGTCAGCAGCAACAGGATCCCGGCCGCCGCGATCGCCGAGGCGAGCCCGGGATTCTTGCGGGCGCGGCGGTAGACCCGGACATAGAGCGGCAGGCGCCGGATGTGAACCGGCTCGCCGTCGCGGATGCGCAGCAGGTCGCGCGACAGCGCCTCGCCGTCCTGATAGCGATCGGACGGCTCGCGGCTCAGCAGCTTCTCGACCACCGCGTCGAGATCGCGCGGTGCCTTCGGCTCGAACTCGCGCAGGCGCCGCGGCGTGCCGTGCAGGATCGCCTGCAGCAACGACTCGGTGGTCTTGGCCGCGAACGGCAGCTCACCGGCCACCGCCTCGAAGATCGTGACCCCGAGTGCATAGAGATCGCTGGCCGGCGTCAGTTCGCTGCCGAGGGCCTGCTCGGGAGAGCTGTAGTGCAGCGTGCCGAGGAAGCCGCCGCCCTTCGAGGTCAGCCGCGCCGAGGCGTGATCGAGCGCCTTGGCCAGCCCGAAGTCGGTCAGCGCCAGCGTGCCATCGCCGACGACCAGGATGTTGCCGGGCTTGACGTCGCGATGCAGCAGGCGTCGACGGTGTGCCAGACCGAGCGCGTCGGCGACACCGGCGAACCGCCGCGCCGCCTCGAGCGGCTCCATCGGCTTGCGCTGCATGCGCCGCGCCGCCGCGATGTGCTTGTCGAGGCTCATGCCGTCGACCCGCTCCATCGTGAAGAACAGCATCCCCTGCGCCTCGCCGTAGTCGTAGATCGGCACGATGTGGCGATGGTGCAGCGCCGCCGTCGCACGCGCCTCGGCGCGGAAGCGCTTGCGCATGGTCGGATCGGCAGTGAGATGCGGCGACAGTACCTTCAGGGCGACCTCGCGATCGAGTTCCTCCTGGTAGCCGAGATAGACGGTGCCCATGCCGCCGCGCCCGAGCAGTCCCTTGATGTGGTAGTCGGCGATGCGTTGCGGCACGTCGGTGGTGCCGCCGACGACCTGCTGCACGAAGTCCAGCGCATCGAGCCGGGACAGCAGGTCCTCGGATTCCTCCGAACGTTCCTGGGCGAGCTGGCTGCGCAGCGCCTGGCTGCTGGTCTCGCCGCGCAGCACCGAGGCCAGGCGCTGGTCGGGCTCGCCAGCGCCCTCCGCGGCCCCGTCGATCGCTGACTTCGGTTCGGTCACAACTTCAGTTCTTGGGCGAGGCGCTTCAGGGCCCGGCTCAACAGCAGATGGATCGCGTTCTCCGAACGCCCCATCCGCTCGCCGATCTCCTTCGCCGACATGCCTTCGATCTTCATCAACATGATCACCTCGCGATGATCCTCCGACAGCTTCTCCATCGCGAGCGCCAGCAGCTCGAGTCGATCGCGACGATCGGCGTGGGTCACGGGCCCCGACCGCCGATCGGTGATCGGGATCTCGGTCTTGATCGCGTGTTCGCGTCGCGGGTCACGTGCCGCGACCCCGAGCTGATCGCGGATGATGCGCGCGACCTTGCGCCGCGCCAACGTCACCAACCAGGCGCCGGCGTTCTCCTCGGCGCTGAGCGTCGACCACGAGTTGATGGCCTCGATGGCGACCTCCTGCAGCACGTCCTCGGGATCCATGCGGGTTCGCAAGTTGGGCCCCATGCGCAGGTAGATGACCGAGAGCAGGCGCTCGCGGTGCTGCTCGAAGGCGACTTCTGGGGACAGGGACATGGGGGCTGCCGGGTTACGAGTAGAGCAGCCAGGATTCTCCGGCGCTTGCTCGCTGCAACTTACGCCAATCCGGTCCGGCGTGCGAGAGGAGGGAACAATGCGGAGCCCGGACCTTGGCGCCCGCACCGTTCCGGCAGGTCACGGTGGGCACCGACTCAGTACAACGCGGTGACGGCGGGCGCGCCGAACGAGACGGCGGACTGGTGCAACGCCGCGCACTGCAACCGCAGCACGAAGGCCTGCCCCGGCACCGGTCCGACCGGGATCGAATAGGCCGCCGCGTGCGCGCCGCTGCCATCGAAGGCGAACCACGGCAACGGCACCGTCGCCGACGGCGACAACAGCCAGGGTCCACTGATCGCCGGGATCGAGACATGGCCGGGATCGGC
>JAGQRA010000922.1 GCA_020425885.1 Planctomycetota bacterium
ACCCGCGTAGCGCCCGAGGAGCTGACCGGTCGTGATCCAGATGCTGTCGTTGGTGCCGTCGTAGGCAGTGCCACCGGCCTGCCGTACGCCGGGGCTGGCTGGCATACCGGGAGGCACGCAGGTGGGCAGCGTCGCACACGGCGCGTGGCGGCTCTGGGCCAGGGTCGCGGTGAAGCCGGTGACGCCGATCAGCGTGGCGTTGGTCTGGGCGAGCGCGTTTGCCGAGAGCGCAGCAAGCGCGAGAGAGGAGACGGCGGCGAGGAGCTTGTTCATGGTGGCTGCGGACAGTGTCCCCCACGAAGGTCCGGAAGTGGGCAAACGCACGCGTTCGACGCCATCTTTTTTGGAGTCGGTCGCGCCCATCGCGCGATGTTGCGGCGACCCGCAACGAAGCGAGAAGCTCGGCCTCAGTCCCGTACCGTCGCGGCCTTGGCAGCACGAACCGCGGCATCGGCCTGGATCAGCCCCGCGCCATACGTCGCGTCCCAGCCTTCTTCGCCGCGATCGAGGCATGTGCTCTCGAGCAGTTCCTTCACGCGCCACGGCGTGAGTTCGGGCTGGACCGACAACATCAAGGCGGCCGCGCCGGCCGCGTGCGGACCCGAGAACGAGTTGCCGCGGGGCCCGACGATGAGGCCGTAACCGGCGTCGTCCTGCCAGACGATCTCGACCTTGCGACCCGCCATCGCGGTGCGGTGCCAGAGCGGGAACCCGGCGGCGCAACCGGCGAGGTCCGGCTTGCGCAACGGCGCCGAGGCTGGGTGGTCGCCGAAGAACGGCACGTCGTCCCAGGTGCACGGTCCGCGACTGCTGAAGTCGGGCGCCGCGCCATCGGCGCCGATGCCACTGGCTGCGATGACGCACGGGATGTCCTTCGGCAGCGCGATCTGCTTGCCCTCCGGCGCGCTCCTGCCGAAGTTGCCGGCGCCGCCGACGGCGACGACGCCGCACGCGGCCAGGTGCTCGTGCGCGGTGCGGAAGACACCGCGGTAGCTGCCGAGTTCGACGCCGATCCACATGTAGCTCATCGACAGCACGTCGGCTCCCATCGCCGCCGCGTACTCGTAGGCCCGCAACGAACCCATGCCGCGCAACACCATCAGTCGGGAGCGCGGCGCGACACCGGTGACGGTTCGCGGCTCGCCCCAGGGCCGGCCGGCGATGATGCCGCCACACATCGTGCCGTGCGATTTGGCCCCGTCGCCGACCACGAAGCGGTCGTCGCCGTCGAAGTCCCAACCGAACAGATCGTCGACGAAACCGTTGCCGTCGTCATCGCGGCCGTTGGCCTGCTCCCCCGGGTTGCGCCAGAGCGCGTGCACCAACGGCTCGGTCATGAGCACGCCGGAGTCGAGCAGCGCGACCACGACACCCTGGCCGCAGGCACCGAGTTTCCAGGCGGCATCGGCGCGGATGGCCTGCAGGTTCCAGGGCACGGTCAGCCCGGCCGGATCGAACGCCGCTTCCTCGCCGCGACGCTCCAGCATCACCAGCGCCTGCCTCTCGTCGGCCGCGCGGGCGGCGAGCCAGCGTTCGGGCCGCGGCTGGCGCTGCTGCTGCGAGCGGCCGGGCTGGGTCTGCAGATGGACGTACGCCGTCTCCGGCAGCCGGCGCAGGCGTTCGACCGCCGCGGCGCTGGCGTCGGCGGCGAAGCCGTTGACGATCCAGAAGCGCCGTACGTCCCGCAGCTCGCCGGCCGTCACCAGCTCGTCGACGAGGTCGCGGCAGGCGCGCCACGAATCGTCGGCACGCGTGCGGAGATCGGCGACGTTCTCGGCGCGCAAGCCGGAACGTGGCGTCGTGGCGTGTTCGCGACAGAACGCCTCGTAATCACCGCCGCGCGCGAACAGCTGGTTCCGCATCCGTACGAACACCGGCTGCGGTTCCTTCGCCGTCAGCAGCGCAGCATCGCACGGCGCCGGCTCCTGCGCCGGCAGGAAGACGGCGAAGGCCGCACTCGACAGCAAGAGACCGGTGAGAAGACGGATCGCATACGGCACCATCACGCGCAGGATACCAGCGAACGGTCCGGCATCCTTGCCGGCCAGCGGCCCGCCCCTTGGCATGCCCTCGCCGGCGGCTTCTACTTCGGCGCGTCATGCGAGCAGGAATCCGATCCGTCTGGCCTCACCTCGTCGCGCCCATCCTGGTCGGGCTCGCCATCTGCGAGTCGACCCTCATGGCCCAGGGCTCGATCGCCGAGCGGGTCGCGGCCGTCGACGCCCGCCTGCTCGCCGAGCGCGCGCGGCTGGCGGGCGTGGCCTTCGACGCCGGCCTGCTGCGCGAGGCCAGCGTCCTGGCCCGTCACGTCATCACCGCCAAGCCGGATCACGCCGTGCTCGAGCTCGTCACCAAGATGAAGGCGATGTCCGGCGACGACTTCGTCAAGACCTACAAGGACGCCGTCAAGGCCAGCGGTCGCGAGGTGCGCAAGCAGATCGAGGCCACGCTCGCCCCGATCGCCGAGGAACTCGCGACCCTGGCCGACGAGGCAATGGCGGCCGGCAACGCCGAGCTCGGTGAGGATCTCCATGGCCGCGCCTTCGCGCTCGACCCGGAGAACAAGCGCGCCTACCAGGCACTGAAGAAGCTCGACTACGACGCCATCTTCAACTACGGCGTGCTGCCCAAGGCCGACAAGCGGTCGGCGCGCGAGGTCCTCAAGCGACTCGACGGGCGCTTCCTCGGACGCAGCGATCTGGCCAAGGAACTCGAGGACTGGGTCGATGCCTGGGGGCTGCAGACCAAGCACTATCGCTTCGTCACCAACGCGCCGCACGGCACCGTGTTCGCCTTCGCCCAGGCCTGCGAGGACCTGCACGATGCGTGGGAGGACTGGATGCGGGAGAACAAGCAGTCGCTGCGCAAGCTGACCCGACCGTGCACGGTGTTCCTGTTCGGCACCCAGGTCGACTACGAGTGCGTGTTGCGGCTGATGGGCGAGGACCCGCCCGATTCGGAAGCGGCCCTGGGCTACTACTCGCCGCAGACCAAGGTCGGTCACTTCTACTACGACGAGGAGTTCTACGCCGGCGACATGACGCTGCTGTTCGAGACCTTCTATCACGAAGGCGCGCACCAGATGTTCGACCTGCGACTGAAGGCCGCCTGGCGCGGCCGGGCCGACGAGCAGCCGTTGCACTGGGTCGAAGAGGGCACCAGCGTCTACCTCGAGAGCCTGGTCATGGAAGGTGAGGGCAGGAAGCGCAAAGGACGCTTCGGCACGCTCATCGACGACGACCTCGGCACCGCGCTCGAGCTCGCCGCGACCGACAACCTGATGCCGAGCGCCGACTTCGCCCACATGTCGGGCGAGGAATGGAACGCCTACGGCGGCGGCTATCCGCACGCGGCCCTGGTCGTGCACTGGCTGCTCGAGGCCGACGGCGGCAAACGCCGCAAGGCCGCGATGGAGCTGCTGCTGGCCGAGCGGCAGCACGGTGGCCTGCGCAAGGGCACGTTCTTCGAGCTCGTCGGCATGGAGCCGGCGGACGTCGACGCGGCCTTGAAGGCGTATGCCGCGGACATCAAGCAGCGGCTGACGATCCGGACGTACGGCGAGCCGGCGGCGGACAAGGGCAAATAGGCGACACCGGGACCCGGGCATCGGCTGCCGGGCGATACGAAATCGATGCTGCCGGCGTCACGCCGGCGCGGCTCTTCACCTCCTCCGGGCAACCGGCACCGAGCTGGCCCTCCGGACCACCGGGGAAGCCGGGTTCACCCTGAACCTGAGAAGAGCCATGAAGAGAACACTCGCTACCACCATCGCCATCCTCGCCCTGACCGCCTGCACCAGCGGCAAGAAGGGCCCGCCCACCATCACCGTGTCGACGCTGGCCGGCACCTGGGTCGGCCAATACGTCGAGCTCGACGCGCCGCCGCTCGGCAACGGCCCCGCGGCCCGGATCGAGCTGGTGCTGACCGACGACGGCAGCATCACCAGCGTCCGGATCAACGGCGACCCCAACGGCACCGGCCGGGTCACCCCGGTCACGGGTCAGTCGGGCATCTTCGACTACCAGTTCAGCCTCGGCGGCGAGGGCGGCTTCTACGTCGACGCGTCGGGCAACTACGCGGCGGCCGTCGACGAGGAGGGCACCGTCGCCATCCTGCACCGCGGCGCGTCCGGCCTGCCGAGCTACGTCTTCCAGGACGCCTTCGGCACCTGGTCCGGCGAGTCGATCTACGTCTCCCGCAACCTCGACTTCGACTCGCGCGCGTCCTCGCAGCTGACGGTGGGAACCGACGGCAACTTCAGCGGCACTGAGGACGGCCAGCCGTTCTCGTCGCTCGATCCGCTCGGGTTCTACTCCAACTACCTCGGCGATCCATCGCTCGCATTCTGGTGGGCCCGCTACTCGAGCCTCGATGTCCCGATCGGGATCGGCCGCCTGCTCATGAGCTCCGACAAGCAGTTCATGGCCGGCTTCCTCGGCGAGAACGGCGGCACATTCCCTTCGGACTTCTCGTTCCCGGTCTGGCACAAGCAGTAGGAGCGAGGTCGCCGTGATCACTGACGCCAACCATCGCCGCACCGCGGTCATCGGCCTCACCGGCCTCGCGATCCTGGCCAGCGCCATCGCCGTGCTGTCGGCAGACAACGACGGCACGCCGCCGTCACCGGCATCGACGCTCGCCGTCACGGCGCCTGACGCGCCGATCCTCGCCGCGATCGACGCCACGCCCGAGTCCGCGGCCGTTGCGCACCGCGATCACGACTTCGGCGATCGTGGGCACCCGGCGGACCTCGAGCGGGCCCCGATCGCCGGTCGACTCGTGACGGCCAACGGACACTCACTGGCCGGCCGCATGGTCGGCTGGCAACCGGTCACCGGCAACGGGACGATGGCCGCGATCGAGACTCCGGTCGCGGCATCGATCACGGCCAGCAGCGACGCCGAGGGTCGCTTCCTGCTGCAGGTGCCGAGCTTCGTCCGCGGGCGGCTGCAGCTGGCCGAGCGACGGTTCGCGTTCGAGAGCACACCGAAGGCGCAGACGATCACCGCCGCCGGCATCGACGTCGGCGACCTGGTCGTGGTCGCGGCGGCGACGCTGCACGGCGTGACGCTCGATCGCCACGGCCACCCGGTGGCCGACGCCCACGTCCGGATCGATCCGCGCGGATCACGCGGTGATGGCAGGACGACGCATACGAGCCTCGACGGCAGCTTCCGGGTCGAGGGCCTGCGGCCAGGCCCCTACCGACTGATCGCCGAGTCGTCGCGCTTCCTCACCCACCGACTCGCGTTCGAGATCCCTGCCGACGAAGACATGGTCGAACTGCGGCTGGAACTGGCTGCCGGCCGAACCCTGCCCGGCAGGGTCATCGACGACCTCGGTCGCCCGCTGGCCGGAGCCCGGGTCGCGCTCGCCGCCGAACACCCGGACCGCCCCGGAACCGCGTTGCCACGCTTCGGCGACCCGGTCGAAACCGACGCCGGTGGCGGTTTCCTGCTGCCAGGAGTCGCCGATCTCGGCTTCACGGTGATGGCCTGGGATGACCACCACGGCGCCGCGGTCGCGAACTTCGCAGGCGCGACCGATGGCCTCGTGCTGCAGGTCGATCGCCATGGCTCGGTCAGCGGGCGCCTCGCCGATCCGTCGAATCGACCGCTCGCCGGCAGTCAGCTGCGGCTGTCGCGGCAATGGCCGGAAGGCGCCGACCTCGCGCTGCACGCCGAGGCCGCGCGCCTCTCGAGCGGTGGAACCGAGCGCACCGCGACCAGCGACGGTGATGGCAGGTTCGAGTTCGCTAACGTGCCGGCGGGCGACTGGCAACTGCGGGCGACAGGTCCGACCCATCTCGCGACCGCGGCTGTGACCGTGTCGGTGCGGCCCGGCGCGGCGAGTCAGGTCACGCTGCTCGGCGATCGCGGCAACGCGCTGGTAGTCCACGTCGAGGACGCCCGCGGCAATCCGCTTGCCGGTGCGACCGTCTCGCTGTTCGAGGCGGACGATCGGCGCGGCGGCGCCGGATTCCTGCTCGCGGCCGAGGCCTCCGATGCGGCCGGCCAGGCCGAACTCGACCACCTCCCGATCGGCGCGTTCATTGTCGAAGCGCGACACGACCTCTGGGCGCCTTCCGAACCGGTGCGCGTCGATGTCGCGATCGACGCAGCCACGCTGACCCTGCGGCTGCAGGCCGGCGCCTTCGTCGAGATCGTCGCCCGCAGCGACGACGGCGCACCGCGCGCCGGCATCGCCTGCTGCGCCCTGACCGCGGACGGTTCGAACAGGGTCGCCTGGCGCGGCCGCACCGATGCTGACGGCCGGGCGCGTTCGACCCCGCTCGTGCCGGGCCAGTTGGTCGTCGCCTTGCTACCCGACAGCCGCGGCGTTGGCAGCATCGACCCGGACCGGGCACGTCGTGGCGGCACCGCGGTCGCGGTTGCCGCCGGCGAGGTGCGTCGGGTCGAGCTGATCGCCGCTCGGCCGGCGACGCTGCGCGGCACCGTGTCGGGCCCGCTCGGCGCCGAGGCCGATGCCGAGGTGCGCGTCGTTCCGCTGCGCGGCAGCGAGCGGTCGTTCTTCGTCACCCGCAGTCGCCACATCACGCGCAGCGATCGTGACGGGAACTACTCCATCTCGGGCTTGGCCGACGGCCGCTACCGCGTCCAGTTCGGCCGCCCCGGGCAGCCGTTCCGCTTCGAGCAGGAGCTGCAGATCGTGGCCGGCCAGCGCGATTACGTCGTCCACTGCGCGATGCGGACCGGGAAGGTCGAGGTCGTCGTGCGGGCGACCACCGATCGTGCCACGGTGGACAATGCCATCGTCGTGCTGAGTCGCGAGGCGCTGCCGGGCGCCGTCGCCTACGGCAGCTCGGTCCTGCATGGCGATGGCTCCGGCTTGATCCGCGCCACCGACCTCGTACCGGGCCGCTACGCGCTGACGGTGCGGGCCGAGGGTTACGCCACGACCGAGGTGGCGGTCGAGGTCGTACCCGGCGGCGTCACCGGCCAGACGATCGAGCTGCTCGCCGCCCGGCCTGCGACCGCGGACGATCACGGCGGTCGGTGACGCGATGCAACGGCGCACCATGCAGCCGGCCGGCGGCGATCCGCGGCGCGGATCAGTCCGGGCTGCCGAGATGCATGGCGAGGCGGACGATCGCCCGGCTCAGCGCCTTCCGGCTCGCCGCGGCCGAGATCCCGAGCCGTTCGGCGATCTCGTCGTGACTGCGGCCCTCGATGCGGGCGAGCAGGATGATCTGGCGATCCGACTCGGACAGCCGACCGAACGCGAACTCGAATCGCTCGATGTTCTCCTTCTCCGACAGCACCTGCGACGGCGTCGCGATCGAGGCATAGAGCTGCGACAACGGCGCCGCGACCTCCCGCTCCGGCCGCCTGCGCGCGGCGCGATGGAACTGTTCACGATTGCGCAGCTTGTTGTCGGCATAGGTCAGCAACCAGTTGCGGAAGCTGTTGCCGCCCCGGTACTCGAACCGTTTCAGATCGCCGAGCGCCTGCCGGAACACGGTCTGCACGACATCCATGATCGACTCCCGCTCGGCGATCAGGTCGCTGCGCTTGAGCCTCACCCACGCCATGACTCCGGACAGATGCCGGCGACAGAGCGCATCGCGGGCCTCGGCATCACCGGCCTGCGCGCTGCGGATCAACTCACCCTCGTCGAACTCGGGATCTGATGCGGCCATGACCTGCGGCCCATATGACAGGGATCCGGAGGCCAGGCAAGTCCCGCATGGCAATCGCCGCGACGACCATGGCCGCACGCGGTCGACTGCTCGACCCGAACACGCTGCCGACATGCCGGCCAACGGCTTCTGGCAATGGTTGCGCAAGGCCAGGAGACGTGTGGACACGCCTCCGCCCGACCCGCGCCCCGGCCCACTGCCGGCGCCGATCGAAGACGCCCTGACCGATGCGCTCGGCGCGGGCACCTTGTGGCAGACCGGTGTCGTCGACGAGCTCTGTGCCCGACACCCGTCGTGGACCGAGCAGATCGAGTCGACGGTCGCCGCCCTGTTGGCGCTCGGGGCAGCGACCGCAGGCTCAGATGCCGTAGGTGATGCGCAGTCCGGCGGTGAACGCGACCAGGTGTGAAGCCCCGACGTCGAACTCGAAGGCCTGCATGTACATCGTGTAGCCGCAGAACGAGGGCAGGCACGGCATCGTGAACGAGTAGCCGCCGACACCAGCCGGCACGGTGAACGGGTATTCGATCGTCGGCACGAGCAGCATCGAGCCACCGTAGGCCGTCGGCGTGTTGGCCTGCACGTCGCCGAGCACGAAGTAGCCGAAGGTCGCCGCGGCCGAGCTGTTGCCGATCACCAAGGTGCGGGTCGACCCGAGCACCGGTGCGCCGTTGACGCCGATCGATGGCACCCCGAGCGTGCCCGGCCAACCGCTGCCGTAGTTGGCATCGCTCGCCGCGGTCGAACACGGCTGCACCGAGTGGACGTTGTTGGCCTCCTCGCACTCGCTGACCTGCGCCGCGGCATCGGCGACGACATAGACCGGACCGGCCAGCACCCCGTTCCACAACAGCGACAGGTCTTCGTGGTCACCGGGCTGCAGCTGCGTCGTCGTCGGCACGCTGCCGAGCAGCACGCCGGTGCCCATCGGATCGCCATCGTAGAAGTTCACCGCGATGCCGGCGGGGGCGAAGATCGCGCCGCCGTTGCCGACGCGGGCCACGATCGACGGGTTGCCGTCACAGGGCGGCACGATCCGGCTCGCGGTCAGATCCGGCGCCGCGGTCGAGATGCCGCCCGTGAACCGGTTCTGCCGGAAGCTGTTGTAGGGCTGCGCGGCGGGGAACAGCCAGTTGCTCGCCGGCACCGCCGGGATGGTCAGGTCGTCGTTGACGTTGGTGATGCAGTAATTGAACTGGTTCCAGAGCTTGCGCGTCGGCACCCATTGATCCAGGGCATCGCCGAAGACGAAGACCCCGCGCTGGGTGCCGAAGCCGCAGTTGTTGTTGGCTCCGGTCAGGATCTCGGCATTGCCGTCACCGTCGACGTCGGCGACCAGGCAGTATTCGTGCCAGGTGCACGAGCTCATCGGCACCGACCACAGCACCGTGCCGTCGCTGCCGCGGAACACGCGCAGGTACTGCTCGTCGCGATAGATGACCTCGGCGCTGCCGTCGCCGTCGAAGTCGAACACCGAGGAGCCCGTCGCATGCGAGCTGCCGTCGCGCGTCACGGCCTGCCACTTCACCGCGCCGGTGTCCTCGTAGACGACGTAGCGGTTGGCGCCGGCGACGCCGATCTCGGGCAGCCCGTCGCCGTCGTAGTCGGCGATCGTCGGGGCGCCGCCCTGACCGCCGCCGGGGATCACCACCGGTCCCCAGATCACCGAACCGTCGTCGTCGTACAACGTGACGCCGGCGCTGACGTAGACGATCTCGGCGGCGTTGTCCGCGTCGAAATTGGCGACCGCCGAGAAGCCGTCGCCGCCGCCGGGCAACGTCCGTTCGATGCCGCCGGTGCCGTTGTAGATGGTGCGCCCGGCGATGATCTCGAGGCTGCCGTCGAGGTCGTAGTCGACGACGACGGCGCTCGGGCCGTAGGCCCCACCGCGACCGCCGGTGCCGGTCCACAACAGGTGCCCCTGGTTGTCGAGGACCTGGCGACCGATCACGATCTCGGGCGTGCCGTTGCCGTCGAGATCGGCCAGTTCGCAGTTGGCGATGTTGTAGCCCTGCAGCTGATCGCTGGTCCACTTGTAGGAGCCATCGTGCTCGAAGGCGATCAGACGACTGGCGCCGGCGAGTCCGGTGACGATCTCGGGCAGGCCGTCGCCGTCGATGTCCCCGACCGCCGGCGAGAACGACGCGGTGACCGCGTACGCCGGCGTGTTGATCGAGAACACCAGGGTGCCGGTGCGACCATCCACGACGCGGAGCTGCCCCGTGGGCACGTTGTTGCCGCTGGTGTCCGACGTGGTCTGGAAGATCACCTCCGGGAAGCCGTCGCCGTCGAGGTCGGCGACAACTGGCGTGCACGGCACGTTGAGCGAGGTCGGATACGGCCCGGTCGGGTCGGCGGTCCACGACCACTCGAGCGTCGGACTCAGCGGCCCGGGCTGGCCTTGATAGCCACACTGGCGACCGCTGTCCCAGACGTTGTTGCTCTCGTCGGTCTCGACCACCGCGTTGCCGCTGTCGACCATCGCGAACAGCAGGTCGTCGCGGAACCGGACCGGGCCGGACAGCGCGGCCGACACCACGACCTGCTGACCGCCGGCGACGGCGGGCACGGCGGCCTGGCCGAACACGACGTCGGTGCCGGCGTCGTAGGTCCCGTTGCCGTTGCTGTCCTCGAAGAACAGCAAGGTGCAGGGACCGCTGGCGGCGGTGCCGAGGTTGCTCACCGCGGCACCGACGTTGCCGAGGATCTGCAGGTCCTGCCAGTCGCCGACGAGCGCCGTGCGATCGATGCTGCGCACGATCAGATCGGTCTGGGCAGGGGTGAAGCTCACCGCCGCGGTGAGACACGTGAGGAACAGGGTGTTGCGCATGGTCGAGGCTCTGCGGATGTTTCGCCGCACGATAGCACTCTGCCATGGCCCTGACAGTGGCCACGCCGCCCGCCGACCGGCGCCCGATGGCGCAGTCTGCCGGCGCCGGGCGTCCTCACGCCGGCAGACGAAGATTCGCGGCGTTGATGCCGATGACGCCACCTTGGCCTACGCTTGCCGGCCGATGACGAGCGCGTCGCGACCCCACCTACTCGCCATCGGCATCGCCGCGGTGCTGATCGCCTGGCAGGCTGCCGTCGCCGCGATCGAACTGGCCGTCGAGGGCGCGGCCTCGAACCGATTCCGTTTCGGCTCCGAACATGCATTCGTTGCCGAGGTCCTCGGCGACGACAGTGCGGTCTACGACGCCGTGCTCGAACACGTGCCGCCGGTCGCCTACATCACCGTCTCCCTCGAGCCCGCGAAGCTCCCGCCCGACCAGCTCGTGCCGCGGCTGATGCTGACTACGCACCTGCGCAGCCTGCTCTACCCGCGCGGGCTCATCACCCGCCAGCAGGCGGCGGAGCTCGCGGCCGCGGGCACGTTCGACGGCGCACCGACCTTTCTGCTCGACCTCTCGCCGGTCGAGGCGTTCGACACCGCCGGCTTCGAACGGCTCGCCAGCAACGACCGATTCGTGCTGTACCGACAGCCGGGGCGCGACCGATGACACCGGGCTGGCTCGATGCCGCGATCGTACTCGCAGCGCCGTCGGTGCTCGGTCATGCGACCTTGCGCGCGATCGGCATCGACGCCGCCGCCGATCGCGTGGCGTGGCCGGCATGGGCCTACACCATCGGCTCGCTCGTGCACGCGACGCTGCTCTCGCTGTGGTTCGCCCTCGGCAAACCGGTCGGCGGCACCTGGGTCCTGCCGGCCGAGATCGTGCTCGGCCTGATCGCGATCGCGGCATGCCGCGGTCGAGCGCCGGCACCGACATCGCCGGCGCCCCGCACGCTCGGTCGCGGCCTCGGTCTGTTGCTCACGGTCGCGCTCACGGTCATCGTGATCGTCCACCTGACGACCGGCAACCCGACGCTGATGATGCACAGTGACGGTTCCAACATCTGGACCGCCAAGGCCCGGGTCATGTTCACGACGGCGGGCTTCGGCGACGACTACCGCCGGGCGGCCGGACTGTTCGTGATCCACCCCGACTACCCGCTGCTCAACCCGCTGCTGCAGCTCGGCGCCTTCGAACAGGTCGGTGCCCTGACCCCGGCCTTCAACCGGCTGCCGATCGTGGCTTTCGTGCCGGCGCTGCTGCTGGCGATGATGGCGGCAGCCCGCCGCTTCGTGCCATGGCTCGCGGCGGCGGCGATGGCGACGATGCTGGTCGGCGCCGGCAGCGTGCGCGCCATCGCCTTCGACACCTACTCCGACATCATGGTGATGCTCGGCCTGCTGGTGACGATCGACGCCTGGCTGCGCTGGCAGGCAAGTCACGACCCGGCTTGCTGGCGGCTCGCGACCCTGGCCGCGACCTTCACGGTGTCGAGCAAGAACGAAGGCGCCATGCTGCTCCTCGTCGTCGCGATCGCGATCGTGACCAGCCGCCTGCTCGGCGGCGTCACGCGGTCATGGCCGCGCCGCCTGCGCGACCGGGCCTGGCTCGCAATCCCGACCGCCGCCATCGCCGGCCACGCACTGCTCAACACCGTCATGGGCTTCGGGTCCGACCTGTTCGAGGCCGGCGCCGATCACGGCTCGTTCTTCGACCGCCTGACCGCCAACCTCGCCGAACGCGCACCCCGCCTGCTCGAGTTCTTCACCTTCGATGTCGCGCTCGACGCGCCCGCGACGCGGCTCGTGTTCGCCCTGATGCTGCTCGCCTTTCTGCTGCGACCACACCCGGCTTTGCGCTCGCCCGCGACGGTGCCGCTGCTGGCCGCGGCCGGCGGCCTCGTCGCCTACATGCTCGTCTTCGCGGCCTCGTACTGGACCCTCGACGAACACCTCGCCACGGCAGGAGTACGGGTCGCGATGCACCTCGCACCGCTGGCGCTGCTCGCGACGGCGATGCTGCTCGGCAGGCCGGATCCCGAGCGGACTCGCGCCGACCGGGAGTTGTCACCGGATGGGCCACCGCTTGAATGAGCGTCGATGATCGAACTCTCCGAGATCTGCCGCATCGGCCCCGCCTACCTGAAGAACGGCCGCCGCGACGGCCGCAAGCTCGCCGCCGCGGTCGCGCTGTTCCGCAGCGCCAACCCGCCGAGCATCGATGACATCCTCGCCAGCGTGAAGGCGATCGACGGCTGCGCCGACGGCTGGATGCAATGGTCGGAGGACAAGCGCTGGACGCCGTCCTGGTACTTCACCGACAACGGCGACGGCACCTAAGTCGTCGGCATGGCCAACGGCGCCGATTCGCACGAGCACACGTTCGACGACGCCCAGCTCGCCTGCGCCCACTTCATCGTCAAGGACATCGAGGACTACGGCCGCATCCTCGATGCCCGGAAGCCGAGTTCCTGACGGCGGGCGGGCGTGATCAGAACACGATCGCCGCGGTGAGCATCAGCCCCGCGAATCCGGCGCCGAAGTTCTCGAGCCCCGGATCGTCGAGCAGATCGCTGTCCGTCATGCTCATGCCGTGCGTGACGAAGGCCAGGCCGAGTTCGGCGAACTCGTAGCGCGCGCGGGCACCGACCTCGGCGAACCAGAACGTCGAGACGGTGTCGAACTTCGATCCCGTCGCGTCCTCCGCCGTCGACAGCCCGGCGCCGATGCCGAGCCCGGCGTAGGCCGACACCTCGACGCGCGCGCCGCGGCTGAACACGAACTCGGGCTCGACCTCGAAGCGGGTGCAGTAGGTATCGACCTGCAGCGAAGTCGCCGAAGTCGCGACGTTCTCGAGTTCGTAGCGGTGCAGCATCGCACCGAGCCGCACCGGCATCAGGAACCGACCGCTGCCGACGCGATAGCTGAAGTGACCATAGAGCGCTCGAGCCGAGCTCTCCTGCGCGGGGAACCCTGTGCCGACGAACAGCTCGTCGTCGGACCGCCAGGTCTCGACGCGCAGTCCGCCGCCGAGCCCCATGCGACCGATGCCCTCGAAGCGCAGCCGCAGCAGATCGCCGTCGGTGTCGCCATCGAGCAGCGAGGCGCCGGTGTCGTGACGCGTCGTGCCGCGGGCGGCGCTGAAGTCGAGGCGGTACTTGCGCGGGTAGCCGTCCTGGGCGGCGAGGGTGGCGGCAGCGAGGAGGACGCAGAGGAGGCCGGGTTCGAGGTGCATCGGTCGTCGAAGGGGACAGGGATCGAAGGGAACACTCCGCGTCCCCGGCGCATCACGCGCCCGGGAACGCCATCGCGCAGAACGACACCGTCTGCGAATCGTCGGCGGCGCGCGCCTGGCCATAGTGCAGCAGGTGACCCTCGCCGCCGGCGAGTTCGGCGACCAACGTGATCGCCGGCGCCGAGCAGACGCGATCGGGGTTGCGATCGCGCTCGACGGTCGCATGGAACGGGCCGGGCTGACCGCGCTCGAGCAGCGCCAGCCGCGCGCGCTCGGCGGTGGCCAACGACTCGAGCCGGGCGTCGTCGACTTTGGCCCGGTCGCCGAAGAACGGGCCGATGTGGGCCAGGTCGGCGCCGGCGACGTAGCAGACGCTGCCGGCGGTGGCGCGCTCGGCGGCGCGGAACGCCGCGATCAGATCCTGCAGCCAGGACTCGGCCAGGGGATCGCCGGCCGCCGATGGCAGCGAGCCGCACAGGAAGCAGGCGACGCGGAACGGCTGTGTCGCGCCGCGGCGCCGATGCAGGTGCTGCAGGAACAGAACCTGGAACTCGAGGCTGTGTTCGCCGCGATGGATCAGCAGATCGAGCGCGTCGGGCTCGCCGACATGCGCCTGGACGGCGGCGAGGAAGGCGCGGTCGGTCGCGACGGTGCCGAGCGGCGTCTGCTAATCTAGCGGCAGGCCGGTGACCGGCGCCGACGGGCCCGCATGACCGGTGCCGAACACGACGTAGAGATCGGCCGGTGCGCTGGCGAGCAGTTGCCCGTAGGCCGCGCCGTAGCCGGCGGCGCCCCGCGCCAGATCGATGTGCGGCGCGATCAGGCCGCGCAGCCTGGCCGGCAGTCCGGGCGCCGGCGCGGCAGCCGCGAGCATCCGATCCAGGGCTGCCTGCAGCGCCGACGGTTCGGCGGGGTAGCCGGCAGAACCGGCGTGGCTCGACGGCCGGGCGCCGGCGGCGAGGAAGTCGGCGGCGGCGGCGGCGACCGCGGCGTCGTGACGCGGGCCGATCAACAACAGGCGTTCGTCGAGTTGTCGCACGACCTGCTGCACGGTCTGCATCGTCAGCGGCTCGCCGTACTGGGCCTGGGCCTGAGCCTGGATCTCCGCGAGCGTGCGCTCGCCGGTGCAGCGGCCGACGATCGGCAACAGGCCCTCGGGAATGAACGCCGGCTCGCTGATGCCGAGCCGATCGACGAGCACGACGCCGCGACCCTGGGGTTGATCGACGTGCTGGACGTCGAGAGGTCGGATTGCCGGGCGTTCGATCGACATCGTGGCGAAGGAGTCGGCACGATAGCGCGCCGACCACGCGCTGTCGGCAACGAACGGCGATTGACCGGGTCCGCGGCAACGGCCACGATCCGGACATGGCACGTCGGACCTCCATCGGCAAGAAGCTGCTGTTGCTGGTCGCGACGCTGGTCCTGGCACTGCTGGCCGCCGAAGGCGTGTGCCGTCTGGCGGGTGAGCCGCCGAACATGCAGCCGACGTTGTTCACCGCGAACGGCCTCGAGGTGCCGGTCGGTGAGATCATCGTCTACCTCGCCAACATGGCCGACTTCGATTCGCGCCACAACCTGCGCCAGGCGCCACCGCACGGTCTGCTGCTCGCCAACCTGAAGATGCGGATGGGCTACAAGCCGAAGCCGATCTGGGACTACTTCGACGAGACCGGCTGCGTCGCGGTCGACACCAACAGCCTCGGTCTGCGCGACGAGGAGTTCCCGGTCGAGAAGCGTCCCGGCGAGCTCCGCATCCTCGCCATCGGCGACTCGATGACCTACGGCATGGGCGTCCGCCTCGACCTGACCTGGCCGCAGGTGCTGGAGGCCCGATTGCGGGCCGAGCGCAGCGGTCCGGTCGAGGTGATCAACGCCGGCTTCGCGGCCGGCGGCTACTCGCCGGCCGAATACGACCGTTGGGTCGAAGAGCACGGCGTCCTGTTCGATCCCGACATCGTCATCATCGGCGTCTGCCTCAACGACGTCCACAGCGGCATCGGCATGCTGACCTACCCCAAGGCCCAGCTCGAACCGGTCCTCGGCGGTTTCTCGCTGCTACTCGACCGTGCGGCGCAGCTCGTGCGTCAAAGTCAGCTGCGCGCCGAGAAGCGAGACCTCGCCAAGCTGATCACGCCCGAGAGCGCGGAGTGGAAAGGGACCCGGCGTGGCCTGCGGGCGATCCGCGACACGCTCGCCGAGCACGGCATCGAACTGGTCGTCGCCGTGTTCCCGATGATGTCACAGCTCGAGCCGGAGCTGTATCCGTGCCGGCACGTGCACGAACTCGTCACCGCGTTCTGCCATGAGGAAGGTATCCGCTGCCTCGACCTGCTACCGGCGTTCCTCGGCATGGACGATCGCGAGCTGTGGGTGCACGCCAGCGATCAGCACGCCAACGACAAGGGCCACGCCATCCAGGCCGCGCAGATCCATGCCTTCCTCGGGCGCGAGGGACTGCTGTCGCGCTGAAGCCGCGGTCACAGATCGTGCGCCGGTCGCAGGCCGTAGAACGTGTTGCGGGTGTCGACGAAGTCCTGGGTGCGATAGGTCGGCGACGGCGATCCCGGCGTGAACCACGAGGCGCCGCGCAGCGCGTGGCCATCGCCGCTGGCGGGTCCGATCGGGTCGACGGGCGCCGGGTCCGTGCCGAACGGGAAGCGGCCGTACCAGTCGGAGCACCATTCCCAGACGTTGCCGATCATGTCGTAGAACCCGAACCCGTTCGGCGAGCGACCGCGGACCGGTTGCGGCCCCGTGCCGGCGTTGGCGTTGAACCAGGCGTGATCGCGCAGACCGGCCGGCGTGCTCCACGGGCCGGCGTCGCCATGATCGGCGCGGCAGGCGAGCTCCCACTCGGCCTCGGTCGGCAGCCGATAGCCGAGGCGGGCGCAGAAGCGTTCGCTGTCGCGCCAAGACAGCGGCATCGGCAGAGCATCGTCGGCCGGCACCGGCAACTCGCGATCGCCGCCGAGGTCATCGATGTAGCGACGCCACTGGGCCACCGTCAGCTCGGTCTCGGCGAGCAGGAACGGCTTGCTGACGCGGATCGTGCGACTGAGATCGGCCGCGACCTGACGGAACTCACCGGCTGGGACCCTGATGAAGGTGATGCCGGTGCGCGGGTCGCGGAGTCGCCGCGGTGGCACCGCGTCATCGAGTGCCTCCCATTCCGCCGGTGTGGCGCGGGCAGCCAGCGCTGGCGCCGCCGCAGCCGCGGATCCGCCGTTCCCGCAGCCTGCCAACAGCGGTGCGAGCGCCAGCAGCAGCGGCAGGGCGGCCTCGCGACGGTACGATTGCAGAGCGGCAGGCAGCGACATTGGTAGAGCTTGGTTACCTGGTCTTGTTGAAGAAGCAATCCCGCGGCAACCAAGCCCCCCTATCCAACCGTGCATGCGGTTTTCCCGCACACGGCTGACCGATGGTC
>JAGQRA010000923.1 GCA_020425885.1 Planctomycetota bacterium
CGACCTTCTTGACCATCATCGTCACCGACTGCGTCTCGCCGGCGATCTCGAGGTCACCGGTGACCTCGTAGACCCCTTCGCCCTTGGCCGCGATCTTGGTGCTGGCAAAGGCGATGTGCGGGTTCTCCTTGCTGTTGAAGAAATCCGGCCCCTTCAGGTGATCGTCGCGCTTGCCATCGCGGGTATGGATGCTGTCGACCGGGATGACGAGCTTGACCTTGCCGCTCGCGGGCGCGGCCGGATCGAGCGTGACCGTGCCCTCGATGGCGTCGAAGCCACCGTAGAAGTTCGAGGCGTTGGCGTGCATGACCTTGAACATCGCCGCGCTGTGGACGGGATCGACGGCCCAGTCGTGCTCACCGAGTGGTTGCACTGCATCCTCGGTGCGAACGGTGAACAGGGCGAGGAGAACGGGCAGGGCGAACAGGCTCTTCATCGGGACTGGGTCCTATGTGGTCGTCGGTTTCGGAGGTGGAGAGGCAACGTGATGCTACTCGCGGCGACGCAATACGACGATGCCGCGGTTGCGTGCCGCGCATTCTTCGACCCGGGTCGCCGTTGGCGGACTCCGACCGGACCGACTCCGGGGAAGGAGGGGCCGCGCCGATGTTCAGCAACCCGGCAACGGCAGCCGCACATCGGGCTGCCAGGCCGCCGGCGGCGCGATCATGATCCCGTTCACCATGTCGTCCTGGAAGCCGATCACGCTCGGGAAACGCATGCCCGACAGCGTCTGGATGTCGAACAGCTCGGCGCAGCCGGCCTCGAACCACAGGAACGCGACCATCGCGCCGGTGCGCAGGT
This sequence comes from Planctomycetota bacterium, assembly GCA_020425885.1. Next base: position 805 of record JAGQRA010000923.1, read on the forward strand.
CGATGGCGCAGACGCCGCACTTGCGCTCGTCGTCGCCGCAGCGGTCGACGATCGGGATGCCGGCGAACACGTCCTTCTCACGCACCTTGGACAGACCGACGAACGCGATCGGACCATGGCACGCGAGCCCGCGGGCATACCCGGGCAGCGCCGCGACCGTGGTGCGCTGGCCGTTGCGCTCGTCGACCATGCACAGTAGCCCCCGACCCGAATCGAGCACGAACAGCTTGCGATCATGGACGCGCGGCGAGTGCGGCATGCACAGACCATGGCTGACGACCTCGCCCGACTCGACATCGAGGACGACGCCACCGCCGATCTTGTGCTCGCGCCAGCCGCCCGCGGTGTTGGTCACCCCCATCGCCGTGACGTAGCCGATCCGGCCCTCGTCGATCGCGATGCCATTGAGATGGCAGCGATCCTCACCGGCGAGCCGGTCGATGAACGGCGGCTTCCACTGCGGCACGAAGCCGTAGTCGCCGTGAGGATCGAGGGTGCAAAGGCACGAGAACGTGGTGTTGACGATCCAGATCCGGCCACCCTGCAGCACGATCTCGTGGCCGTGGATGTCGCCCGTGACGTGACCTTGCCGCGGCACGAAGCAGGCGTCGTGCCGCCCCCTGGGCTCGAGCTGCGGCGCGATCTCGGGCGCCGAACGCAGGGTCCAGACGGTGTTGCGGGTGCCGACCACGATGCGATCGCCGCCGGCGCTGACCGCGAGCCCCATCGCCTTGTCGAACGAGCGCAGCAGCGTCGACAGCTTGCCGCCGACCGAGCGCACAAACATCAGCTTGCCGGCCTGGTAGGTGGTCACGGCCAACGACAGCTGCAGCTGCTCGAGCAGCGCCGGGAAGCCGGCCGAGTGCACGTAGCGGAACGGCGAGGCCGCGGAATCGGGGGCCTGGGGGTCGGGAGCAGGATCGGTCATGGTCGACTGCCGAGGAACTCCGCCCGTGCGCGCGCGGCCATGGCCATCGGTCAGCGCATCATCTCATCGCAGCCGAGATTCGTCAGCTGTCCACCGCCGGTCGATCTGACGATCAGCGCCTGCGCGTACACCTGGAGTCCGGCGAACGCGGGGATGTTGGGCACGTTCCAGGTGAACGAGGCGAAGCCTGTGGCCTGCGGGATCGGGAAGAAACCGAGCGGGGCGTCGGGAGTCGCGCCGAGCGTGCCCCACGGCGGGACCGGGATCGATACCCGCGTCAGCGACAGGAACGGCAGCGCGGCATCGACGGCGCCGATCGGCGAGTTGCGCACGTAGCTGACGATCTCGAACGGATGGCCGGGCCGCAGCACGAACGGGGTGTGGATCTGGGCGTGGAGGTTCAAGTACAGGGCGTCCTCGCCGCCGTTGCCGACGACGAGATCCGGATCGCCGTCACCGTCGACGTCGGTCAGGGCGACCGCGTAGGTGGCGTCTTCGACCGGCGGCATCGCGGCGGCGGTGACGTCGCTGAACGTGCCGCCACCGTTGTTGAGCAGCAGACGGTTCCGCGAACCGTAGTAGTAGTAATTGCCGGCGACCAGATCGAGGTCGCCATCGCCATCGACATCACCGAGCGCGATCGCGAAGGTCGGATCGAGCACGCCAGGCATGTTGCTGCCGGTGACGTCGGTGAAGGCACCGCTGCCGTTGTTCAGCAGCAGACGGTTCTGCGCGCCGCCGTAGTAGTAGTTGCCGACGACCAGGTCGAGGTCGCCGTCACCGTCGACGTCGCCGAGCGCGACCGCGTAGGAGAGGTCGATGCCGCCGGGCATGTTCGTGGCGGTGGCATCGACGAAGGTGCCGCTGCCGTTGTTCAGCAGCAGCCGACTCTGCTGGTAGTAGATGCCGACGACGAGGTCGAGGTCGAGGTCGCCATCGACGTCGCCGAAGGCCACCGACGGCACGGGACCGCTGAGCACGGGCAGATTGGTAGCGGTGATGTCGGCGAAGGTGCCGAGACCGTTGTTCTGCAGCAGGCGCGCCTGCTGGTTGTGGTTGCCGACGATGAGATCGAAGTCGCCGTCGCCGTCGATGTCGCCGAGTGCGATGGAACGCGTGTTGTCGTTGATCGCCGGCAGCCGACCCGCCGTGAGGTCGGTGAAGGCGCCGCTGCCGCTGTTGACGTAGAGGCGGTTCTGGCCCGCGATGCCGAGCACCAGGTCCGCGTCGCCGTCGCC
>JAGQRA010000924.1 GCA_020425885.1 Planctomycetota bacterium
GCCCTTCATCATCTCCTCGAACATGCGGCCCCAGGGATTGTCCATCGGCGAAGGCTGCGGCGCCTGGCGCTGCTGCGGCTGGGCCATCCCGCCGCCGAACATGTCCTGCAGCACCTTGCCGAACGGATTGTCGAAGGGGTTGGGCGCGGCCTGCGGCTGCGGCCGGCTTTGCTGGCCGGTTCCCTGCCGCATCATCTGCTCGATGACCTCGGCGAAGGGATTGTTGCCGAAACCGGCGGCCTGCATCTGCCCGGTGGTCTGCTTGAACAGCCCGCCCATGATGGTGGAGGCGAGCACGGGAAGCATCTGCTTCATGATCTCCACGCCGATGCCCGTGGCGGCCGATGCCTGCTGGGCGACGGCGCGCGACAGTTCCTTGGAGCCGAACAGGTGGCCGAGAATGCCGTTGCCTTCCGCCATGCCCTGCGGGCTCATGGCGCGCGTCACATCGTCGAAATACTGGCCGTGGTTGCCGGACGCCAGCGCCTGCATGAAACTGCCGATGTCCCAGGGATTGGCCGCGTTACGCTTCAGGCCCTGCGAGAAAGCGGGCAGCAATGCCTCGATGGCGCTCTGGGTCTGCTGCTGGGTGAGGCCGAATTGCTTGGCCATGGCGGTCATGGCATCGCCATTGGCCGCCTGGGCCTTCATGAGCATGTCGAACAGTGGCAGCATGACGCGTCTCCCCGATGAGGTTGCAGGCTTTTATGTAGGGGATGCGCAACGGCGTTGCAAAGAATACCTTGGCATTCTTTAGCAGCACTTCGATCTAGCCTTAGAGTCCGGTGACCACGCCCTCCTGGATCACCGCCGGGTCATAGGCCTTGCGGGCGAAGACCTCGCGCACCATCGGCTCGAAATGCTCCAGCGGCTTGCTCTCGTAGTCCGGGTCGAAGGAGGACTGGTCCCAGCGCTCGCAGAATGCCGCGCAGGTGTCGAAGCAGGGGTGGTCGCGGAAACGCTCGCGCGCATCCTTGTCCCAGCCGTAATGGTGGGCGTAGTAGAGCATCTGGAAGATGCCGTGGTGCTCGACCGTCCAGGCCACCTCCCAGCGCACGAAGGGCCGGATGACCTCGGCGGAGAAACGGTCGTGGTTCTGCGGCGCGAGCCCGTCGCCGATGTCATGCAGCAGCGCGCCGACGATCCAGTCGATGTCGCGCCCTTCCGCCTCGGCGCGTGTGGCCGCCTGCAGCCCGTGCTCGAGCCGCGTGATCTGGTAACCCTCCAGCGTCGCCTCGCCCTGGCGCCTCAGCTCGTCGAGCACCCGGTCGGCGGTCAGCGCGACATAGGGTTTCTCCAGCTCGCGCAGCAGCTCGTACTCTTCCTTCGTGCCGTCCTTCATCTGGGTAAACGAGACGATCCTGCCTGCCGTATCCATCGTCGGGTCTCCTTGGAACAGGGCGCAACCTTAAGCCCTGCCGCAAGGCGTTGAAAAGAAAGATGTGCTGCGGCATAGGGTAAGCAGAACTTAATCTGGGTCGGGGCGTCCATGTCTCAAAAGCGGATTTCGTCGCTCAACTGGCTGCGCGTCTTCGAAGCCGCGGCCCGCACCGAGAATTTCAAGCGCGCCGCCGAACTGCTCAACATGAGTGCGCCGGCGGTGAGCCAGCAGATCCAGGCGCTGGAAGACAATCTCGGCCGCAGGCTGTTCGTGCGCGCGCCCCAGAAGGTCGTCCTGACCGAAAGCGGCCGGGCCTTCCTGCCGGTGGTCCAGCAGGCGCTCGGTTCGCTTGAAACCACGGCTGCCGCGCTGTTCGGCGCCGACGGCGGCGAGACGATCACCCTTCAGGCCGTCACCGTGCTTGCCATGGGCTGGCTTCCCGCTTGCGTGGCCGGTTTCGAGGCCGCGCATCCCGGAACGCGGGTCAACATCATTACGGGCAACATGATCGCCGACTTCCGCGCGATCATGCCGGGGCGCGAACCGGACCTGCAGATCGCCTTCGGCTCGGCGACGGATTTTCCCGAGACGGCAACGCGGCTGTTCGGCGAGACGCTGCATGCGGTGGCCTCGCCCGGCATTGCCGGCGCCATCGCCCGGCCGCGGGACCTGCGCGATCACATCCTGCTGGAGGTCGCGACCCACCGGTCCGGCTGGCACCAGATCCTGACGCCGGTCGAGGGCGTCGACCTGCGATCCATGCGGTTCAGAATGCTGGACACCACGCCGCTTGCGTTGATGTTCGCCCATACCGGGCAGGGCATCGCGCTGGCGCGCGCGCCCGCCACGGACCCGATGGCCGCAGCGCTCGGGCTGAAGACGCTGGACTTCGTGCCGCCCGTCAGGGGCTTGCAGGCCTATCA
>JAGQRA010000925.1 GCA_020425885.1 Planctomycetota bacterium
TGAGGGCGAGTTCTACGGCCCGCGCCTCGGCTACGAGACGAGCTTCGAGATCAAGCGCAGCAAGTACGGCATGAGCTACGGTGTGGCCGAGAAGGCGCTCGGTGACGACGTCACCATCCTGGTGTCGCTCGAACTCGTGAAGCCGAAGTAGCCGGTGGACCTGATCGCGCTGCTCGAGGGGGTGCTGCCCCCGATCCTGATCGCGCTCGCGCTGGTCAGCATCGCTGGCAACAGGCTGCTGCCCATGGCGATGGCCCTCGGTCTCGGCGCGGCCTTCGTGCTGCTCAAGTCGTGGCCGCTGCTGCCGCACGAGCTGTGGCTGAAGCCGAAGGGGCTCGACTGGTTGCTGTGGGGCGTGATCGCGCTCGCGCTGGCGGCATCGCTCGAGCATTGGCGTTGCCTGCCGGCGCGGTCGTCGAGCTGGCTCGTCGCCGTGATCGGAGCCGGCGTGGTCTGGCTGATGCTCGACAAGCTCGCCGGCCGCGAATCGACGGGCTGGGCCGTCGCGCACGTCGGCGGCGGCGGCATCGGGGTCATGTTGCTGACGTTCGGCGGGGCGCGCGTCGTGGCCCGCGCCGAGTCTTCGCCGTTCCTGCCGCTGTTGTTCACGGCGGTGCTCTCGATCGATGCCGTGCTGTTGACGCTCGGCAGGAGCGCGCTCTACGGCCAGCTCTGCGGCGCCTGCGCGGCCGCGGTCGGCGCCGCGATCGGCACCGCGTTGTGGCGGCGCCCGTTCACGATGGCGGGGCCCGACGCCGCGCTGTGCGGCGCCGTGCACGGCCTGTTCCTGCTCGCCGGTGTCCACCTCGCCTACCTGACCTGGCCCGTCGCGTTGCTCGCCGCGGTGATGCCCGTGCTGCCGTTGGTGCTGCCGAAGTCGTTCGCCAAGGAACGGCCGAAGCGATGGATGCTGGTCGCGCTCGTGCTCGTCGCGTTGCCGGCCGGCGTCGCGATCGCGATCAGCTGACGCGGCGATCGACGCTGCTGAGCACGACCGCGATCACGACCGTCACGCCGCCGGCGAGCTGCAGCGGCCCCATGTCGTCGCCGAGCGCGAGATGGCCGGCGACGGCGGCGAAGATCGGCTGCAGCGTGAACAGCAGGGCGACATGGGCCGGCGGGATGCGGTGCTGGATCCGGCTCTGCACGCCGATGCCGAGCGCCGTCGCCAACACTCCGAGGTAGGCGATGGTCGCGAGCAGTCGGGGATCCCAATCGGCGTCGAGGATCGCCGTGCCATCGCCATGGGCCCAGGCGGCGAGGCTGGCCGCGGCTGCGACCAGGCCGAGCTGCCACAGGCAGAAGGCGAGGATCGGGATGCGACGGCCGAAGTGCGACAGCAGCAGCACGTGGGCGGCATAGGCCGTCGAGGAGCCGATCTGCAGGGCGATGCCGCGCGGCGTGTCGGTGGCCGCCACGCCGTTCTCGCCGGTCGCGCCGGCCGCGGGCCAGCACAACATCACCGCGCCGACGGTGCCGATCAGCAGTGCCGCGCCGGTGCGCGGGCCGAAGCGGGCGCCGAGGAACAACCAGCCGCCGACCGCGACCAGCAGCACGATCAGGCCGGCGAGGAAACCGCCCATCGACGCCGAGGTCTCGGTCATGCCCATGGTCTGCAACAGGTAGCCGGCGGCCAGCGCGGCGCCGGTGACGAGTCCGGCCTGCCAGGTCCGGCCCAACTCGACCGCCATCGTGCGGCCGGCGAACGGCAGCAGGCAGAGCACCGCCAGCCAGAAGCGCAGGGCCACGATCGCGAACGGCGGCAGCTCGTCGAGCGCGACCTTGACGACGGCATAGCTCGCGCCCCAGATCGCGATCATCGCCGTCAACATGGCGTGCGGGACGAAGCGAGCGGCGCCCGTGGTGGTGGCCATGCGATGGCGCGGCAGCATACGGGCACAAAATGCGGTCGCCACCTTCGACAATGCCGGCCACTTCGTCGTAGATGGCGTCGTGCCCGACGTCCTGCTGCGTCTGTTCCGCCTGCGCGATGCCACTGGCCCGGAACGGAAGGCCGTGGCGTGGATCGCGCTGATGTTCTGCTGCGCGCTGGCGAGCACCTCCGTGCTGCGCCCGCTGCGCAGCCAGTTCGGCGTCGATCGCGGCGTCGATCAGATGCCGTATCTGTACGCGCTGACGCTGCTGGCCACCGTGGTCTGCGTGCTGCCGTTCTGGTGGCTCGCCAACCGCATGCCGAGTCGCCGCTTCATCCCGCTCGTGCTGCACCTGTGCGTGGTCGCGTTCCTTCTGCTGGCGCTGGGCTTCGCCGCCATCGGTGACTACGACTGGCAGCAGGTGCCGTGGTTCGGCGAGCTGTTCTGGGGCGGCTTCAACGCCATCACCGTCATCGTGCCGACGTTGGCCTGGATCCACACCGTCGAGCACTTCAGGCGCGAGCAGGCCCGGCGGCTGTTCGCGCTGATCGCCGTCGGCGCGACCTGCGGCGCGGTGTTCGGCTCGTGGCTAGCCGGTGAGCTGACCGGGATCCTGTCGCTGTGGGCCAGCGGCGTCATCGCCGCCGTGCTGCTCGAACTCGCCTTCGTGGCCTTCCTGGGTTCGCTGCCGCACTGCCAGAACCTGGTTCGTCGGGAGGCTGTGAACGGCGATCGGGCCTTCGTGCCAGGGGTCGCACGCGGTGGCATCTTCGCCGGCATCGTGGTGTTGGTGAAGGACGGCTACGTCCGCGCGATCGGCTGCTACATGCTCCTGCTCGGCACGCTGTCGACCGCGTTCTACGCGGCGCAGACCGAACTCGTCGGCAAGCAGATCGCCGAAGGCAAGGCGCAGCACGTCTGGCTCGCCGACGTCGAGATGTACGGCCAGGGCCTGGTGCTGCTGCTGCAGCTGTTCGCCACCGGGCGGCTGATGTCGCGGCTGCCGGCGGCGGCGCTGTTGATCTCGTTGCCCGTCGTGTCGATCCTCGGCCTCGGCATCTGGTGGCTGCTGCCGACCGCGTTCGCGATCTTCCTGGTCCAGATCTTCCGCCGCGGCGCGCAGTACGCTTTCGAGAAGCCGGCGCGTGAGGTGCTCTACACGCCGCTCGACCTCGAGACCAAGCACAAGGTCAAGTTCCTGCTCGACACCTTCGCCTTCCGCCTCGGCGACCTGCTCGGCGCCGTCCTCCAGCTCTGGCTCCGCCACCTCGAACTCGGCCTCGGCGGCATCGTCACCGCGACCTGCGTCGTGGCCGCGGTCTGGATCGGGCTCGGCCTCGTGCTCGGCCGCCGCCGCGAGGGCTAGCGAGCCTGGAGTACCGAACCCGCTTCCTTTCTCCA
>JAGQRA010000114.1 GCA_020425885.1 Planctomycetota bacterium
ACTCCGAACCTCCACCCCCCGACCACCCCCCCGGCATGGCCCTCACCGCAGGCATCCTCGGCCTCCCCAACGTCGGCAAGACGACCGTCTTCCAGGCCATCACCGGCACCGAGGCCGGCTCGCGCAGCAACAACATGTTCTCGACCACGGCGCCGGTGCCCGGCGTCGTCCAGGTGCCCGACCCGAGGCTGCAACGGATCTCGGATCACATCCAGACCAAGCGGATCATCCCGGCGCAGATGCATGTCACCGACATCCCGGCGCTGGTGTCCGGCTCGAGCGAGGGCGCCGGCATGGGCGTAGGCTTCCTCGGCGCGATCAAGGAGAGCGACGCCCTGCTGCACGTCGTGCGCTGCTTCAAGAACGACGGCGTGCAACACACGAGCGGCGGCATCGACCCGGCGACCGACGCCGAGATCGTCGAGATGGAGCTCACCGAAACCGACCGCGCCACCCTGAAGCGCAACATCGAGCGCGTGGCGAAGAAGGCCCGCACCGGCGACAAGGAGACCAAGGCGCAGCTGGCCGCGTTCGAGAAGGCGCTGGCGGCGCTCGACGGCGGCACGCTGCTGCGCCAGGCCGAGTTCACCGATCCGGAGCGCGAACTGCTCTACCCGCTGTTCCTGATGACGATCAAGCCGGTGCTGTTCCTGGCCAACGTCGGCGACGACGATCAGGACGGCCAGAGCGAACACGTCGCCGCGCTGCGCGCCTACGCCGACAAGACCGGCGCCGAAGTGGCGCATCTGTGCGGCGATCTCGAGGCCGAGTTCGCCGTCATGTCCGAAGCCGACGCGGCCCAGTTCATGGCGGACTTCGGTTTCGCGGAGTCGGGGCTGAGTCGCATCATCCACCGCACCTTCGACCTGCTCGGTCTGCAGACGTTCTTCACCGCCGGCGAGAAGGAGACGCGCGCCTGGACCATCCACAAGGGCGACACCGCCCCGATCGGCGCGGGCGTGATCCACACCGACTTCATCAAGAAGTTCATCCGCGCCGAGATCTATCAGTTCGACGATCTGATGGAGCACAAGAGCGAGAAGGCGATCCGCGACGCCGGCAAGATGCGGCTCGAGGGCAAGGAGTACGTGCTGCAGGACGGCGACGTCTGCCACTTCCTGATCGCGAACTGACTCCCCCGACGCCGCAACGCGGCACTTCGGGAGGGCGACAGATGCCGGTTCGACATTACCGGACTGCATGGCACAACAGCCGCCCGAGCCCGGCATTGCGAACGCCGTCGGGCGAGATGACCGGATCTCGGGGCGAGGCCGACCCGCGGGGGCCCGTTGACAGCCGAGCCCGGGGGTGGCCTCATCCCCCCATGATCCTACGCAGTACACCCCTCCTGCTCGTACTCCTTGGCGGGTCGCTGCTCGCGCAGAGCAACTCGATCCAGGGCACCGACGTCAACCTCTACAGTGTCGACGCCTCCACGATCTACGGTCGTCGCGGGCCGGCCTACCCCAACGGCGAGGTCGGCGTCGGTTTCGGCCACGCCTACTGCAACTCCGGCACGGTCCACGTGCCGTGGCAGACCTCGCCCACGACCAACGGGCCGATGACCGACGTCCACTTCAAGATCGCGTTCCTGCTGGCGCGCGAGAGCAACGGCCGCCTGGTGCAGATCAGCAAGCCCGAGACGATGGTCAAGCACTCGCGGGTCACCTACAACCTCGGCTCGAGCCAGTGCGGCACCTGCCAGTCGGGTCCGGCCAGCACGTTCCGCATGGGCTGCTTCGACGCCTACACCACCGGCTTCAACGGCGACCGTTTCAACCTCGGCCCGAGCGAGGAGATCGATCCCTGGCTCGGCAGCTGGGACCCGGTCGGCAGCTACTTCGATCGCGGCGACCCGCCCGTCGGTGGCGCGGCGGCGACCGATGGCATCCAGTCGCTGACGCAATCGCAGGTCGCGGCCTTCGACCAGGTCAAGAACCGCATCACGGTCGACGAATCCGAGCTGGCCACGCCCGGCACCTTCTATGGCCAGGCCCATCTGGTCTGCGAAGGCGAACCGGTCGCCAACCGCGGCGACAACCAGCGCTCGAATCGATTCTCCTTCACCTGGAACGGTTCGTCGTGGTCGACGAGCAACCTCGGCGGCAGCGTCGTCGGCTCCATCCTCAACCAGTGGAGCGGCGCCACCGTCAACCTCGGCGGCAACGGCACCGACGACGGCCGCTTCGCGGTCGCCGCCAAGGTCACCGGCCCCGTCGGCGGCATGTACCACTACGAGTACGCGGTCCACAACATCGACAACTTCCGCGGCGGCGCCTCGTTCCGCATCCCGCTGAGCGCCGCGATCCAGGTCCAGAACCCGGGCTTCCGCGACATCAACGGCAACCCGCTCGACGACTGGACCTTCTCGCAGTCAGCGGCCGAGCTGGCCTGGACCGCGTCGGCGAACAACCCGCTCAACTGGAATTCGTTCTACAACTTCTACTTCGACTCGGACACCGCGCCGGGTCAGGGCGGCGTCCTGATCGACGAGGCCCGCATCGGCACCGGCGCGTTGACGGTCGGCGTGACGGCGACGGTCCCCGGCGGCGTCACGGTCGCGGTCTCGTCGCCGATCGGATCGTCGTGTGGCCGCTGCGACACGACCTTCTACGAGCAGTTCACGACCGCCGCCGCCTTCGACCTGAATAACTCGTCGGCGACGCTCACGCTCACCAACGGCAACTACCATGTCGGCTCCGGCACCGGCACCTACCAGACGCCGACCGGCACCGCCCTCGCGCTCGGCGATGACGCCGAGACCCTCGTCAACCTGCCGTTCTCGCTGCCCTACCCGGGCGGCTCGACCAGCTCGCTCGTGGTCTGTTCCAACGGCTTCGTGTCGCCGACCTTCGGCAACGGCATCCTCTGGATCCCGATCTACAACCTGCTGATCGCCCAGTACCCGCGCTGGGCGGTGGCCTGGCACGACTACGCGCCTCAGCTCGGCGGCCAGGTGCTGTTCGATGCGAGCCCGGCGGGAGCCACCCTGACCTGGCTCAACGTCGCCAACAGCGGCGGCCTGGCCGGCACCAGCACGTTCCAGGTCCAGTACCTGCCGAACGGCACCGTCCACATGCTGTGGCGCAACATGTCGACTCAGGGCAACGGCTATCTGATCGGCTGGTCGCCGGGCCAGGGCGCCGCCAATCCCGGCAACTCCGACCTGACGACGGCCCTGCCCGCCGGCATCGACCTGTGCGCCAGCGTGCCGCCGCAGATCTCGCTGTCGACCAGCGCCCGGCCGCTGCTCGGCACCACGATCCAGCAGATCACCTCGCCGATCGCGACCGGGACGCCGTTCGGCGCGCTGATGATGTCGCTCGACCAGGCGACCCCGCCGGTCGACCTGACGCCGTACGGGATGGAAGGCTGCTTCGCCTACCCGCTGGGCGCGACGACTGGTGGCACCGTCAACCACTTCTTCCTGCCCAACGGCGCCGGCAGCGTCTCGATCCCGTTCACGATCCCGAACGACATGAACCTGATGGGCGTCACCGTCGTGTCGCAGAGCTTCACCTACGTGCAGCCGCTGACGACGCTCGGCCTGATCGCCTCGAACGGCGTCTACATGCTGCTCGGCCCGCTGTAGACCGAGCGCGATCCGCGCGCCGTGCCGAACTCGTGTCGGCACGCGGCGCGCGGGGCTACGACGCCCGCTCCGCTGCGAGATCGCGCACGGCCCGTTCCAGCGTCGCCGCGATCTCGCGCGGTGGCACCTCCGGGCCGAACCGCATCGCCTTGCCGATCGTGAGTTCGATGCGATGCGGCCGCGGCAACCTGCTGCCCTTCGGCAGCGCCGCGTGGCAGCCGGCGAGATGACAGGGCACCACCGGCACGCCGGTGCTGCCGAGGATCATGCCGATCCCGGGCAGGAATCTGCCGATCTCACCGGTCCTCGATCTGGTCCCCTCCGGGAACAGCACGAGCACGTTGCCGGGGGTCGCCAGCAACGCATTGCAGGTGCGCAGGCTCTGCCGGCCGCTGCGATCGCGGCCGAACGGCAGCGCGTTGACGAAGATCGCCGCCAGCGCGGACCGACCGAGGCTCGAGAAGAAGTAGTCCTTGGCGGCGGCCGGGAAGACGCGATGCAGGCGGCGCAGCGGCAGCGCCGAGACCAGCACCGGCGCATCGAGATGGCTCTGGTGATTGGCGATCATCACGAACGCCTCGCTCGGCAGGTTGTCGCGGCCGCGAACGACGAGGCGATGGAACACCCTGAGCCACGCCCGCAACACCAGCGCGGCGACGGTGCGCAGGCCGTAGACCAGCAGATCGGGCTCGCGCGGGAAGTCGCGCAGGCGCTCGGCCGGCGTCTTGCCGAGCCCGGCGGCCGTGGCGAAGGTCCACCGCTCGTCCCTGCTCATGCGACCGCGTAGATGCCGTGGCAGTAGTGCACCATGTGGAAGAACATCGGCGACACGAAGATCAGGCTGTCGAGGCGATCGAGGATGCCGCCGTGGCCGGGGATCAGCGCCCCCATGTCCTTGACCCCGAGATCGCGCTTGATGACGCTGATCGAGAGATCGCCGAGCTGGCCGCCGACGCCGACGATGACCCCGGTCAGCAGCAGCTCGCCGGTGGCGAAGTGGGGCAACGCGAACCGGAAGGCGAACGGCAACGCCATCGAGACGACGATCGCGCCGAGCGCGCCGCCGAGGGTCTTGTTCGGGCTGATCCGCGGCCGCAGGGCGCGGCGGCCGAAGCGCTTGCCGCAGACGTAGGCGGCGATGTCGTTGGCCTCGACGGCGAACACCAGGTAGAGGATGTAGCCGTAGGCGTGCGGCGAGTTGGCGACGAACGCGAGGTGGCCGAACATCCAGCCGATGTAGACGAAGCCGACGGCGCCTAGCGCCATCGCCTGCAGCTGGCCCTCGGTCCGGTCGCGGAGGATCGGCACCAGCAGGATCAGCGCCACCGCGTAGACCGGCATCGCCTGGAACATCCCGAGCCAGCCGTGGACTCCAGCGCTCGGATCGGACACCAGGCAGCAGACGAACACGCCGACGATGGCGAGGTCGACGACGCCGGTCATCCACCAGTCGCGATACAGTCCGGTGCCGCGCGCGAACTCCTTCATGCCGAACAGCGCCAGGATCGCGAACAACACGATGGTCGCCGCACGGCCGAGGAAGATCGCGGCCAGGAACAACGGCACCATGATGGTCCAGCCGCGGTACGACCGGACGGCGTGCTCGAGCCTGCTGCCGGTGACCCGGCGCAGCACCAGCAACAACAGCCCGGCAACGGCGAGCAACCCGATGAGCAGGCCGGCGAACGTCACGAAGACGGGACTGTCGAGCGCGGCCCGCCAGGTCATCGGCCGACGCCCCCCGATCGCAGCGCGCGCAGGATGCGGACCAGGCGGATCCAGATCGACTGCACGCAGCCGACCAGGATCACGACATGGGTCCAGTCGATCCAGGTCAGGCCGAAGCCGGCGCGGAGGTCGCCGTCGCCCCACCACAGGTCGGCCAGCGCGATCCAGCTGCCCAGGTGCAGCGCCACCATGCGCCAGGGCTTGGCCATCACGCCGCTGAACTCGCGCTGCACGCCGACCGCCTGGCCGAACGTGCCGGTGTAGGCGACCAGCAGCGCCGCGATCGCGACCCAGTAGCCGAGGAACGGATCGCAGAGGCCGCTGTGGGCGACGCCGACGAAGATCAGCAGGTCGGCGAGACGGTCGGGCAGGTCGTTCAGGATCTCGCCCCACCGGCTGGCCTTGCCCGAGGCGAGCGCGACCATGCCGTCGAGCATGTTCAGGTAGAGCCGCAGGTAGCACAGCGCGGCCCCGGCGATCAGCAACGTCGGCTGGCGGGCGGCGGCTAGGAAGCACGCCCCGGCCGCCGCGGCCACGGCGATCGAAGACAGCGAGATGGCGTTGGGGTGGATCCCCGTGCGCACGCACAGGTCCGTGCTCCAGCGCGCCAACCGGCGGAAGACGTCCGCGATCGGGCGGCGCGAGGCAGGCGTATAGGAGGCTCCCGGCTCGGGCATCGGCGAACTCTAGTCGAACCGCGCGGCGCCGCCCATCGCTACGCCGGACGTTCCGCGGATCGCGCGATCAGCAGCGCGTCGGCCAGCGCGATCGCGACCATCGCCTCGAGCACCGGGATCACCCGCGGCACGATGCAGGGATCGTGACGGCCCGCGGCGGCGACCGCGCCGATCGACGTCGACGGCTTGACGCTCGCCAGCAGTCGCAGGTCCTCGCCCGAGCTGATGCCGCCGAGGATGCCGCCGAAGTTGCCGCGGTCAGTGACGTAGTCGCGACCGCGCATCGCCGCGGTCGCGAAGCCGGCGCCGTAGGCGAAGCCCGTGACCGCGCCGACGCTCATGATCGCGCCGGCGAGCCGCGCCTTGAGCTTGTCGAAGACGGGCTCGCCGAGCCGCGGCGGCGGGTTCTGCACGATGATCTCGATCAGACCGCCGCTCGAGTCGTGTTCGTCGCGGAGCCGGGTCACGTAGTCGACCATCGCCGCGGCGACCTCGGCATCGGCGCAGCGCACCGGGTTCTGCTCGATCTGGGCGGCGTCGAAGGTCGCGGCGCGATGCGGGCCGATCTGCAGCGCGTGACCGATGATGCGGACCTCGGCCGGCAACAGCTTGCGCGCGACCACGCCGGCGAGCACGCGGGCGACCGTTTCGCGGCCGGACGAGCGGCCACCGCCGCGATGATCGCGATGGCCGTACTTGGCGGCGTAGGTCTCGTCGGCGTGACCGGGCCGCGGCGAATGCCGCAGCGCCTCGTAGTCCTGCGACCGCTGGCCTTCGTTCCGCACCGTGACGGCGATCGGCATGCCGGTCGTCCGGCCCTCGAACACACCCGACAGGATGACGGGCGTGTCGCTCTCCCGGCGGGCGGTCGTGACCGCGCTCTGCCCGGGCCGCCGGCGCGCCAGCTCGGGCAGGAAGCCGGCCTCGTCGAGCGCCACACCGGCCGGACAACCGTCGATGACGACGCCGAGGGCCGGGCCATGCGACTCGCCGAAGGTCGTGATGCGGAACAGGTCACCGAAGCTGTTGCTTGCCATGGTCGATTCGAGCCGAAGCCGGTCTGCTACCACGAACATCGCGCCCGCAGCTCGCGTTGCAAGGTCGCGACCCATTGCGCCGGTGTCCGTCCCGGCGGCAGGGTGACGTCGGCCACCTCGCGATAGAGCGGCTGGCGCTCGGCGAGCACCGCGGCGACCTCGCCCACGACGCCGCGGTCCGTCAGCGCCGGCCGGTCGCCGCCGGCGTTCCGCCGCTCGAGCGTGGCCAGCTCTTCGTCGAGGTGGACCACCAGCGCCCGATCACGCAGCCGCTGCCGCGTCCTTCGCGACAGCACGGCGCCACCGCCGAGTGCGATGACGTGGCCCGGCCGCAACGACTCGTCGACCAGCCGTTCCTCGAGCTCACGGAACCGGCTCCAGCCCGCGGCCGCCACGAAGGCGGCGATCGCACCGTGCCGGCGCTCGAACTCGGCATCGACGTCGATGCACGGCAACCCGAGCGCGCGCGCCAGCTCGGCGCCGAACGTGCTCTTGCCGGCGCCGCGCATGCCGACCAGGGCCAGACAAGGCGGTGCGCAGTGAATGCGGGCCAGATCCGCAAAGAACGCGGGGTAGCTCTTCGCCACGCAACCGGGATCCTCGATCGCAATGCCGGCGTGCATCGAACCCAGCACGGCGAACGCCATCGCCATGCGGTGATCGCCGCAGGGGTCGAGGCGGGCGGCCCGCAACGTCGGGCTCGGTCCGACCACGACGCCGTCGTCGTGCTGCTCGATGTCGACGCCGACCTTGCCGAGTTCGCGGGCCAGCACCTCGAGCCGGTCGCATTCCTTGTGCCGCAGGTTGCTGGCGCCGACGAACCGGGTCGCGCCGGCGCGGTGCGCGGCCAGCACGGCCAGATTCATGAGCTGGTCCGGCGTGCCGGCGCAATCGACGATCAGGTCGCCGGGTCGCCGCATCGCGATGATCACCTCGGGCAGGCTGCGATCGGGCTGATCCGACGCCGGATCCAGGTTGGCGGTGCGGACGCGGCTGCCGGTCAGTTCGGCCAGCACGAGGAAGGCGCCGGCCGCGCTCCAGTCCGCCTCGATCGCATGGTGCCCGGGCGAGGCGTAGCGCCGGCCGGCCGCGGTCACGCCGAACGCGGCCATCACCTTCTGCGTGAGCGCCAGGTACGGTCGTGAGGCCGCGTTGTCGATTCCGAGTTCGATGCCATCCGGGGCCGCCGGTGCGACCAGCGCCAACGCGCTGGCGAACTGGCTGCTCACCCGGGTGTCGATCGCAACCCGCCCACCGCGCAGCGTGCCGCCGCGAATCGTGATCGGCGGGCAGCCGTCGCGATCCTCGAGTTCGGCGCCGAGCGAGCGCAACGCCCGGACCAGCGGCCCGATCGGTCGCTGCTGCATGCGCGCGCTGCCGGTCACGACCCAGTCGCCAGGAACCAGAGCCGCGAGCGCGGTCAGGAAGCGCAACGTCGTGCCGGCATTGCCGCAGTCGAGCACAGCCGAACCGCGGCCGGTCGGCAGCCCGCCGTCGACCTCGACCCGACCACTCGGGCGATCGCGCCAGCGAACGTCGAACCCGAGCCGTCGCAGGTTCGTGACCATCAGTTCGACGTCCTCGCCCGGCGTCGCGTTGTCGATCACCGTCCGGCCCGGCGCCAGGCAGGCCGCGACCAGCGCGCGGTTGGCCAGCGACTTGGCGCCCGGCAGCTCGAGCTCGAGGTCGAACGGCATCGCCAGCGGCCGGACCTCCACCACCGGCAGGTCGGTCATGGCAGGCGATCGCCGCCGATCGTGTCGCGTGGCGCCGCGGCTTCGTCGGCGCGTGCAGGATAGGACCCGAGCACATGGACGTGATGGCCGAGTCGGCGCAGCGCCTCGAGCACGTGGCCGACCGCGGCGTCCTCGCGGTGACCGAGGAAATCGACAAGGAACAGGTGTTGGTGCGGCGAGCCGGCCTGCGACCGACGTTCGAGTCGAACGAGATCGACGCCGTGTCGCGCCGCCGCGGTCACGACATCGGCGAGCGCGCGGTGAGGATCGGCGAGGCCGAACAGAACCGTCGTCCTGACCGGCCGCTGCCGGGCCGTCGCCTCCGGCTGACGAGCCAGCAACAGGAAGCGGGTCTGGTTGCCGGCACAGTCGGCGACGTCACGGCGCAGCACCTGCAGGCCGAACCGCACTGCTGCCTCGACCGAGCAGATGCAGCCGAGCCGCGGATCGCCGGCGTCGCGCACCGACTGCGCCGCGCCGGCCGTATCGAAGTGACGTTCGCCCGCCGCCGCCGGCAGCTCGGCGAGCAGGCGCTGGCACTGCTGCAGGGCAGCGGGGTGCGACCGGATGACACGCAGCGCCGCGATCGAGGTCCCCGGCATCGCGGCCAGGCAATGTTCGACCGGCATCACCTCCTCGTCGACGATGACGATGTCCCGCACGGCCAGCAGATCACAGACCTCGTCGATGCTGCCGATCGACGTGTTGTCGACCGGCACCAGCGCATAGTCGATCGCCGACGTCTCGAGCGCGTCGAACACCGCGGCGAAGGTCTCGCTGCCGATGCGGTCGACGACCGCGACGCCACGACGCGCGAACAACCTGCCGATCGCCAGCTCGCCATAGCTCGCGGCAGAGCCCTGATAGCCGACCCGACACGGGGTCGACCGTGGCCGCTCGGCGAGCGTCGGCTCCTGGATGCGACGCGAGTAGTTGAGGACCTCGCGCAGGATGCGGCCGGCATGATACGGCGACAGGCCGACCGCCTCGGCCCCGCGCTCCCATTCGCGTCGGACCTCGGCCTCGCGCTCCGGATCGTAGAGGGTCGCGCTGGCGTCGTCCCGCTTGTAGCCGGCCACGACCCGGACCGCGTCCATGCGCTGCCGCAGCAACCCGATCAGCTGCCGGTCCACGGCCCCGATGCGCTGCCGCGCGCTGTCGAGCGAATCAGGATGGTCGGTCATGGCCTACGCGAACGCACCGGCGATCATGCTAATGCCGCGTACCGGATGTGGTCTCGTGTTCTGCCGAGTCATTCGACACGCGGCTCCGGGTCGAGACCGCCGACGTTCGACTCCGGGTTGGCAAGCAGTTCAGCGAGATCGTCCCGGATACCGGTTCGACAGGCTACAGTTCGGCTTCCGCCACAGCCCCGTCCGCAGCATGAGGTCCGCTCCGCCATGCACCACGACGCCCGCCCGCCGTCGCCCGCACGATTCCGATCCGGCATCAGCCGACGCTCCTTCCTGCGGCACACCGCCGGCCTCGGGGTCGCCGCCGCGATGCCGCTGCGCGGCCGCCTGGCGCCGCCGCTCGAGCCCAGGATCGACGCCGTCATCCAGGTGTTCCTCGAGGGCGGCCTGAGCCACATCGACACGTTCGATCCCAAGCCCGACGCCGCCGTCGATGTCCGCGGCCCGTTCCGCGCGATCCCGACCAGCATCGCCGGCGAGCACTTCACCGAGCTCTGCGGCAACCTCGCCAGGATCGCCGATCGGCTGACCGTCGTGCGCTCGGTCACCCACACCGAGGCCGCTCACGAACGCGGCATCCACAACATGCTGACCGGCTATCGACCGAGCCCGGCGGTCACCTACCCGAGCTTCGGCGCGGTCGTCAGCCACGAACTCGGCGTACGCAACGACCTGCCGCCCTACGTCTGCATCCCGGGCAGCAACCGGGTCGACTACGGCACCGGCTATCTGAGTTCAGCCTTCGGGCCGTTCAGCGTCGGCGCCGAACCGGCCCGCAGCGACTTCGAGGTCAAGGACCTCGGCCCGAGCCAGGATCTCGACCAGGACCGCGCCGCGCGCCGCCGGCAGCTGCTCGAAGAGCTCGACGCCGGCTTCGCCACCGCGGCCGACCCGGTGCAGGCGACGCAGGCCTTCTATCGCCAGGCCTGGCGACTGATCGACTCGCCGCAGGCGCAGCTGGCGTTCCGCATCGATCAGGAGAGCGCGGCCACGCGGGCGCGCTACGGCAAGACGGTGATCGGGCAACGGCTGCTGTTGGCCCGACGATTGGTGGAAGCAGGAGTTCGCTTCATCGCCGTTCCGCTCGGCGGCTGGGATCACCACGAGGAAATCGCCGCGGCCCTGCGTCGCAGCGTGCCGGCCGTCGACCTCGCGGTGGCGGCGCTGATCACCGACCTCGACGACCGCGGCATGCTCGACCGCACCATGGTGCTGCTGTCGACCGAGTTCGGTCGCACCCCACGCCTCAACGGCAACAAGGGCCGCGACCATTGGCCACGCGCCTTCACCGTTCTCGGCGCCGGCGGCGGTCTGCGCCGCGGTCACGTCCACGGCCGCACCGACCCGAACGGCAGCGACGCCGAGCTGCTGCCGATCGGTCCGGCCGACCTCGCCGCGACGATGTTCACCCAGCTCGGCATCGACCCGACCCGGCGGCTGATGAGCCCGGGCGACCGCCCGATCGACATCGTGCGCGGCGGTCGCGTGCTCACGGAGCTGCTGGCGTGATCCGGGCCGCGCTGCCGCTGCTGCCGTTCTTGTTGCTGGCCTCGGGTCCGGCCGCACAGCAGCTCACGCTGCTGCTGCCGACCGGCGCCAGTCGCGGCCAGGACGTCGAGGTCCGCTGCTACGGCCGCGGTCTGTCGGACACGGTGTCGGTGATCTGGTTCCGCGACGGCATCGAGACCCTCGCGGTCGAACCGGAACGCGATGACCGCGTGCTGCTACGACTGCGCGTTCCGGCCGCGTGCGAACTCGGCAGCTACCTGTTCGCGCTCCACACCCGGCGCGGTCTGACGCGCGTCAAGGCGCTGCGGATCGGCCCGCTGCCCGCGATCGCCGAGGCCGCCGACCACGCCACTCGCGAACGTGCCCAGGCCGTCGATCTCGACGTCACCATCGACGGCCGCATCCTGCCCGAGGACATCGATTGGTTCGCCTTCGAGGCGAAGGCCGGCCAGATCATCCGGGCGGAGGTCGAAGGCGTGCGCCTCGGCATCACCGACCTCGACCTGCAGTTCGAGATCTTCGATCCCGACGGCGGCATGGTCGTGCGCAGCGACGACACCGCGCTCGGCCGGGCTGATCCGATCGCGACGTTCACCGCCGCCGTGGCCGGCCGTCACACGCTGGCCCTCCGCGACGTCGCCTGGCGCGGCTCCGCCTACGCCGCCTATCGCCTCCACCTCGGCACGTTCCCGCGGCCGACCGGGCTGCTGCCCGCCGGCGGCCGTCCCGGCGAGACCGTCGAGGTGCAGCTGCTCGGCGACGCCGAGCCGGGCACCGCGACGCTGACCCTGCCGCAGCGCCCGGGTCTGCACGAGGTCTTTCCGGTCTGCGCCGGCCGACCGGTGCCGACCCCGTTGCGCATCGCGGTCGACGATCGGGTGAGCTTCGTCGAGGGCGCGGCGCCGAACGAGGCGCCCAGCGAACCCTGCGCCTTCCACGGCGTCATCGCCGCGGCCGGCGAAGAAGACCGTCACGCCTTCCGGGCCGCCAAGGGCGCCCGCATCGAGCTGCGTGTGCTCGCCAACAACCTGCGATCGACGCTCGATCCGGTGCTCACCGTACGCGATGCCAAGGGCGATGCGCTGGCGACGAACGACGACGGCCTCGGTCTCGATGCGAGGTTGCGGTTCACGGCGCCGGCGGACGGCACCTTCCTCGCCTGCGTCAGCGACCATCTCGGACGCGGCAGCGACGCCGGCTTCTATCGACTCGAGATCGGCGAGCTCGCGCCGAAGGCCACCACGCGCGAGGCGGTCCCCGGCCGACGCTCCGAAGACCTCGGTGTCGCGGTGCCGATCGGCCGACGCAATGCGACGATGATCCAGGTCTCGAACCTCGACCGGCGCGATGGCGTCGCGCTCGGTTTCGCGCCGCTGCCACCGGGCGTGACCGCGACCCCGATGCGGCTGCCGGCCGGCGCCGACCTGGTGCCCATCGTGTTCGCCGCCGCCGCGGATGCCGCGATCGGCAGTCGACTCGCGAGCCCGACCGCGGCTGCGGACCAGGGCGAGAACGATCGACCGATCGGCCACGAGCACGGCTTCCCCATGCTGCGCGTCGAGAACAACCAGCCCTACGATTCCCGCGCCGTACGGGCGCTGCCGATCGTCGTCACCCAGGCGACACCGTTCGACATCGCGGCGACGGCGCCCGCCGTGCCGTTGGTGCGCAGCGGTTCGCTGACCGTGCCGGTCCTGATCGAGCGCGATGCCGGATTCGCCGTTACGGTCACGGTGACCGCGCTGTGGCTGCCCGCAGGCCTGTCCGCGAGCACCGTGCGCCTGACCGGCGACAACACCGCCGGCACGATGTCGTTCAATGCCAACTCGCGCGCGGCGACCGGCCGCTGGCCGATCGTGCTGCTGGCGAGCGCCACCATAGACGGCGTCGTGCAGACCGTCTGCACCGAGGTCTTGATGTTCGACCTGCAGGAGCCCTGGATCACGGCGAAGCTGCCGCGGGCGCGCATCGAGCAGGGCGGCCGCGCGGTATACGAGATCGAGCTGGAGCGCAATCGCGAGTTCGAAGGTGTGGTCAGGGCGGAGCTCGGCCGCGTGCCCAAGGGGATCACCGCCGAGATCCCCGAGATCGCTGCCGGCGCCACCAAGCTGCCGATCGGCCTCTTGGCCGCGGCCGATGCCAGCCCGGGCCGACACCGCTCGCTCTACGTGCGGCTCATGATCGAGACCCCTGACGGGGTGATCAGCCACGCCGCCGGTGGCGGTGAACTGCACGTCGACGTCCCGCTGTCGGACGAACTGCGCGCGGCCGCGAAGGCCGCATCGGGAGGCACGCGATGAACGTCGGGCCGATCCTGTCACTGCCGCTGTCCGCACTCGCCGTCATCGGCGCCGCGGTCGGTCAGGCGCCGCAGGCAGCGCCGATCCTGCTGCACGCCTATCCCGCCCGCGTCACCCTCGACGACGGCTACGACAGCCACCGTCTGATCGCGATCCGGTCCGATCCCCAGGGACCGACGCACGATGTCAGCTCGCGGATCGAGGTCTCGTTCGCCCCCGCCGGCATCGCCGACTTCCACGACGGTCGCCTGTGGCCGCTGCGCGACGGCGAGACCACCGCCAGCGTGAGCTGTGACGGCCTGTCGGCCCGGGTCGAGGTGACGGTGCGCGGCGCCCGCAGCGCCCCGCCGGTGAGCTTCCGCAACGAGGTCATCCCGATCCTGACCCGCGCCGGTTGCAACTCAGGCGCCTGCCACGGCGCCGCGGCCGGCAAGAACGGCTGCGGCCTGACCCTGTTCGGCTTAGATCCGGCGAAGGATCATCGCGCCCTGACCCGCGACTACCGCGGCCGTCGCCTCGACTGCGCCGACCCGGCCGCGAGCCTGATGTTGACCAAGCCGACCGGCGAGGTCCGCCACAAGGGTCGCAAGCGGCTGGAACCCGGCGGCCCGCAGTGGCAGACGCTGCACGACTGGATCACCGATGGTGCGATCGACGACGGCGACGGCATCGAGCCGCTGGTCGCCCTGCGCGTCGAGCCGAACGAGCTCGTGCTGGCCGGGCCCGAGCGGCGCGCCGGCATCGTCGTCACCGCCGAGTACGCCGACGGCTCGCTGCGCGATGTCACCGACCTCGCCCTGATCTCGTCGAGCAATCCGACCTCGGCCACCGTCGCCAACGGCAGCATCACCTCGGCGGCGCGCGGCGAGGCCTTCGTGCTGGCCCGCTTCGGGCACCTCGCGGCGGTGACCCAGGCGATCGTGCTCGCCGCGACCGAACCGTGGACCGCGCCGCCGATGACGGCGCACAACGAGATCGACGAACTGGTGCAGCAGAAGCTGCGCAAGCTGCGGCTGCGACCGGCGCCGCCCTGCGACGACGCGACGTTTCTGCGCCGCGTCTGCGTCGACGTCATCGGCCAGCTGCCGACCGTGGCCGAGGTGCGCGCCTTCCTCGCCGACGAATCGCCGGACAAGCGCGCCCGCATCACCGACGAGCTGCTGCGGCGCCCCGAGTTCGCCGATGTCTGGGCGATGACCTGGGCCGAGGTGCTGCGCATCGAGGCGGTCAACCTCGAGACCAAGGGCGTGCACGTCTTCACGCGCTGGCTGCGCGAGGAGCTCGCCGCCGGCACGCCGATCGACGCCATCGTGCGCGCCATGCTGACCGCGAGCGGCAGCGCGTTCGAGGTACCGGCGGCGAACTACTGGATCACCTCGCGCGATCCGAAGGTGCTGGCCGAGAACGCCGCCCAGACCTTCCTCGGCATCCGCCTGCAGTGCGCGCAGTG
>JAGQRA010000926.1 GCA_020425885.1 Planctomycetota bacterium
GTCGCCCTCGGCGCGCGCGCGCTGCAGCATCTGCGCCGCCAGCCGCATCGGCTGCAGCGGGTTCTTGATCTCGTGCGCCACCTGCCGGGCCATCTCGGACCACGCCTGCTCGCGTTCGACGGCGGCCAGATGCTGGCGGCCGACGGCGAGCTCGGCGGCCATCTGGTTGAACGCCGTCGCCAGCTCGCCGAGCTCGGGGCCGCCGCGCGCCGGCACGACCACCGACAGGTCGCCGCCGGCGATGCGCCGCGTCGCCGCGAGCAGGGCGCGCACCGGGGCGACGATCGCGCGCGACGCGACCAACGACCAGAACACCAAGACGCCGATGGTGACCGCGATCGCCATCAGCAGCACCTGTTCGAAGCGATCGGACTCGGCGAACAGCTCGGCCTCGGGAACCGCGACGCCGAGCACGAAGGAGCGGACGTCGCTGCCGCCGCCGGGGGCGAAGCCGACGCGCCAAGGGGCGCCATCGGCTTCGGTGAACGATGTGCGGCCGCGGGCCGAGGCCTCGCGCAGCTCGGTGGCGAACGGCGAGGAATCCAGCTTCAGGCCGTAGCGGGACCGGTCGGTGTGCGCCTGCAGGGTGCCGTCGCGACCGATCAGCATCACCGCGGCCGATGGCAGGCCGGCCGAGTTCGCCAGCACGGAGCGGGCCTCGTCGAGGATCTGCTGGACCCCGGCCCAACGCAGCAGCGCGAACAGCACGCCCGGCGGCCCGTCCGGCCGCGGCACGTCGAGGGCGAGCCCGAGGTGATAGCTCGCCGGATCCATCGAGCGATGATCGAGACCGCGATGCAGGTACGGCGACCGACCCCAGGCGAGATAGATCTTGCCGCGTTCGCGCCGCGCCTCCTCGAACCAACCGGTGTCCGCCACCGACTTCGGGATCAGCGCGGCGCGACGACCGTGCGCATCCGGGTTGAGGCGCTGCCCGTCCTGCCAATAGACGACGCGCCCATCCGGGTCGGCCAACAGCAACAGATCGAGATGGTTGTCGAGCAGGTCGGGAACGAGCTCGATCTGGCGCGCGAACGCCGCCATCTCCGACGGGCTGCCGAGCGCCCGCCGCGCGATCTCCCGCACCACCGCGCACGATTGATCGACGCGATCGAGATGGGCCTCGATCTTCTGCACGTGATCCGCCGCCAATTGCGGCAGGAACACCCGCACGACCTGCTCGTCGATCTGTTCGCGCATGCCGCGCAACGAGAACCAACCGTAGAGCAGCAGTGGCAGGACCGCCGAGACCACGAGCGTGGCGAGGAAGCGGCTGGCCAGTGAGATCGCGGGCACGGCGTGATTATGCCGCCGGGCGTGCCGATCGAGCGAGCGCCGGACCGATCGCGACCGATGGCGATCAGGAAACGCGCCGGGGGTAGCTCAGGAGCCGCCCGGATCGGAAATCGGGGCCTTCAACGCGCGCAGCCGGTCGATCCGGGCCTTGGCGTCGTGCAACCGCGAGTAGAACTGGTCGGAGGTGATGTAGTGCTCGAGCGCCTCTGCGGGCTTGCCGGCCGCCTCGGCCGCGACCGCCAGCTCCCATTCCTTGCGCGCGGCGGTGATATCGCCCTGCAGGCCCTCGATGCGGGCCTTCTCGTCGCGGAGTCCATCCGGCCAGCTCGCCGACAGGGCGACGAAGGCCTCGAGCGCCTCCTGCTTCAGCCCTTGCCGCTCGAGGTCGCGCGCCGCCTCGTAGTCGGCCTCGCCCTTCAGCTGCCGATTCTCGATCATCAGCTCGCTGATGCCGGCACGCTGCATCTTCGACATCTCGAAGGCCTTCTCGAGCTGCGCCCTGGCTTCGGCGAATTCGAGGCGACGCATGTGCATTTGCGCCCCCTCCGCGAGCCTGCTGGCTTCGATCTCCTTCTCGACCTCGGCGATCGTGGCATCGATGTCGGGGATCGACTCGTCGAGCCTCTTGGCCGCCTTGTATTCGAACAGGGCGGCGCCGAACTGACCGTGCTGCTGGTTCTCCTTGCCGCGCGTCAACCGCTCCTGCGCGATCTCCAGCCGTGCCCGCTTGCCGATCGCCTCCGCGTCGGTGCGCTCGGGATCGCTGGCGAGCGCGTTGGCCGAGTGCCATCGCACCTCGATGTAGCGGAACTCGGGCAGCTTGCGTACCGCCTCGAGGAACTGCCGCTGGGCCCGCTCGGTCAACTTCGCGACCTCGACGCGCACCTGTTCCTGACCTTCGATCGCCGCCTTCGAGGTCGGCAACACGCGTTGCGCCTCGAGGAACGCCTCGAGCGCCGGCACGAACTCCCGCTTGGCCAGGTGCTGCTGCCCGGCCGCGACGCTGCGCGCCGACTTCTTGGCGATGGCCCGCTCCCGCATCGCGAGCGCCTCGGCATTGTCGGGGTCGACGGCGAGCACGGCGGCCAGGGCGACGAGGGCTTCGTCGTCGAACTCGCCGAAGATGTAGCTCCGACCGCGGTCGAGCTGGAAGAGCAGGCGTGCCTCCTCCCAGGCGGCCTCGAGCTTCGGGTCGATCCGCTCGCCGGCATCGAACGCCCGCTGCCGTTCGGTGTCGAGCAGATGATAGGCCTGCCGGGGGTAGCCGAGTCGGATGTAGTCGCGGCTCTGGTCCAGGATCGATGTCGAGCCACATGCAGCGAGCAGCAGCACGGGCAGGAGGATGGTCTTGTTCATCGGTCGTCGCACGGTGGGCCAGCGGAGCGTCGAGGCCAGGATCGGCCGTCCGCCATGGACGGGGGACGGCCCCCCATCTTCCCGGCCTCCCCCAGGATGTCCACAGGTTCGATGCCGGGTTCGCGCCGCGATCGGGGCCGGTGCGATCGCGGCCGGTGCGATCGGAGCCGGCGGCTCTGGGCGGGGCGGGGCTCGGCGGCGCGGGCGCCGCGCTGCCTTTTCAGACCTTGCTGATGAAGGCCTCGAGGTCGGTGCGCAGTTCCTCGAGCCCGTAGTCCTTGACCGTGATGCAGCGGTAGATGATCCGCTCCAGCTCCTCGGGCGTCTTCGGGTTGAGCACGTGCGGCGGGCTGTAGCTGAAGAAGAAGCTCAGCGACAGCCGTTGGGTCTCGCCGCCGCTGTGCTGGCCGGCGAACTCCCAGGGCACCTCGTCGAACGGCAGGGTGCCGGTCAGGATCTCGTAGATCATGATGCCGATCGCCATGACGTCGGCCTTGCTGTCGGTCAAGAGCAGCGGGTTGTAGTGCGGCGTCGTCGTCACGACGTGGCCCTCGGGCAGCCGCATCGCCGGGTCGAGCATGACCACCTTGCCGCTCGGCTTGACGATGATGTTCTCCGGCTTGAGGTCGCCGTGGTAGGCGAGCGACCCGCTCTCGCGCATCGCCAGCAGCGCCCGCGACAACGCCAGGAACCAGTTGAGGTGGATGCCCTCCAGGCTGCGGATCTTCTCGCGCAGCGTCTTGCCGCGGACGTAGTCGAGCACCAGCACCGGCTCGCCATCGTGGACGATGCGATCGATCAGCGACACCATGTTGACGTGTTCGCTCTGCGCCAGGAGGTCGCCCTCGCTCTGCAGCATGGCGCGGATCTCCTGCTCGTCGAACAGGTCGATGCGCACGCCGCGCGGCTCGAGGAACACGGCCTCCCCAGGCAGTTCGTCCGGGCTGATCCCCTCGGGGGTGCGACGCGAGGTGACCTCGAGCAATCGAGTCACCTGCCTCCCGCCTCCCGTGGTCGCCCCCACCTTGATTGCCACCTTGTTTCCTGTCTCCTCGTTTTGGGCGAGGAAGACCGAGGCGAAGCCGCCGCGGCCCAGGAAACGTGTGATCCGGTAGCCGTGAATGACTTCCCCGACCGCTAGCTTCATCATCCGCTATGTCCCAGTTGCTGTGCGAAGGCTGAGTCCCCGCGCACAGCTTTTCGGTATCCCCTTCAAACAAGTTGAGTTACGTCATCGCCAAGGCATCTTGTGGCGATGCTATCGGGGCTTCCGCATCATCGGATTTCGAACTGTTCGGTCGGGCTTCCGACACGCCGGCCTTCGACCGTGCCCGCGACCGTCCAGTGGAACACGCCGCCAGCCGTCATCGCCGCCCGCCAATGCCCGTCGACTTCGACGTGATCGTCGGCAATCGCATCGAATCGACCGATCTCCCGGTAGGCGGCGTCCATCAAGACCACGGTGAATGGCGCCCCCGCGGCACTTCGCCACACGAATTCGTGCGGAATCGCCGGCAGGATACCGGCCGGCGAGACCGTCTCGATCGACAACAGGGAACTCGCCGCCGCGACCGATAGACCTGATCGAGCGGGCCTTGGTATCGGATAATCACCCCTCACGGCCGCGAGCAATGCAACTCCCACACACGTCCAGCCCACCACGCGGGGCCACTTCGGTTGCCTCCGCCCCTGCCGGAGACTACGGACCTGGCGCCGCACCGGCTCGGACCAGGATCGCAACGACCGTCGAACGGCGCGCCCGTCGGCGTGAATGGTCCGCGGGCCCTGCTCGCCACGTTCGAGATAGCTCAGCGCCGAGAACAAGCCCCTCCTGCCCATCAGCCTCATGATCGGAACCCGCCACCCCTCTCCCGAGAGTTTTCCGCGCCCGCACCGGACCGGCCTCGGATTGGCACTTCTCACCGTGGCCATGACCAGCGGCTGCAACAGCGGCGGCTCGTCCGCGCCGGCGCTGGGCCCGGTCATCGTCGCCGCGGCGATCGTCGGTCCGACGCCGACCGCGCAGGCCGGCAACAAGCTGTGGCTGTTCCTGTCGGAGGCGGTCACGCTGAACTCGGGCGGA
>JAGQRA010000115.1 GCA_020425885.1 Planctomycetota bacterium
CGCAGAAGGGCGATGACGGCAAGCCGATGCTCGACGACCGCGGCCAACCCGTGCTCGGCGGCGAGACCGATGCCCGCCAGGTGTTCTATCGCCTCGCCGGCTGCTGGCGCCACTGGGGCGAGAACCACGGTTACTTCGACAGTCCGGGTGATGCCCAGGCCTTCGAGGACGAGCTGTCACACATGCTCGCCGCCCAGGTCGCGGCACCGAACTCGCCGCAGTGGTTCAACACCGGCCTGCACCACGCCTACCGCATCACCGGCCCGGCCCAGGGCCACTGGTTCGTCGGCGCCACCGACAGCAAGGCCGAGGGCAAGCTGCAGAAGAGCAAGAACGCCTACGAACGACCGCAGCCGCACGCCTGCTTCATCCAGGCCGTCAGCGACGACCTCGTGTCCGACGGCGGCATCATGGATCTGTGGACGCGCGAGGCCCGGCTGTTCAAGTACGGTTCCGGGACCGGTTCCAACTTCTCCGCCCTGCGCGGCGAGAACGAGCCGTTGTCGGGCGGCGGCAAGAGCTCTGGCCTGATGAGCTTCCTGCGCATCGGTGACCGCGCCGCCGGCGCCATCAAGTCCGGCGGCACGACGCGCCGCGCCGCCAAGATGGTCTGCCTCGATCTCGATCACCCCGACATCGAGCAGTTCGTCTCCTGGAAGGTCAACGAGGAGCAGAAGGTCGCGGCCCTGGTCGCCGGCAGCAAGGCGGTGCGTCGCCACCTCAACGCCGTCATCAACGCCTGTCACCTCACCGACCAGAACGGCAAGCAGACGACGGTGACGACCCCTCGCGACAACGAGGAGCTCACCGCGGCCCTGCGCGCCGCGCGCGCCGACTGCATCCCCGAGAACTACCTGCACCGCGCGCTGCAGCTCGCCGATCAGGGGCTGCACGCGGTCGACATCACCGAGTACACCACCGACTGGGACGGCGAGGCCTACGCCACCGTCTCGGGTCAGAACTCGAACAACTCAGTCCGCATCCCCAACGAGTTCTTCCGCGCCCTCGACGAGGGCGGCAAGTGGCGACTCATCCGCCGCACCGACCACGGCGTCGCCAAGGAAGTCGACGCCCAGGATCTCTGGGATCGCGTCTCGTACGCCGCCTGGGCCTGCGCCGATCCGGGCGTGCAGTACGACACCACGATCAACGAGTGGCACACCTGCCCCGACGACGGCCGCATCAACGCGAGCAATCCGTGCTCCGAGTACATGTTCCTCGACGACACGGCCTGCAATCTGGCGTCGATCAACCTCGTCAAGTTCCTCGGCGAGGACGGCCAGTTCGACATCGACGGCTTCGAACACGCCGTGCGGCTGTGGACCATCGTGCTCGAGATCAGCGTGCTGATGGCGAGCTTCCCGAGCCAGTCGATCGCCCAGCGCAGCTTCGACTACCGCACGCTCGGCCTCGGCTTCGCCAACCTCGGCACGGTGCTGATGCGCCTCGGCATCCCCTACGCCTCGGCCAAGGCCTACAACATCGCCGGCGCGATCACGGCGGTGATGTGTGGCGAGTCCTATGCCACCTCGGCCGAGATGGCCAAGGAGCTCGGCGCCTTCCCGCGCTTCGAACAGAACCGCGAGTCGATGCTGCGGGTGATCCGCAACCACCGCCGCGCCGCCTACAATGCCTCGGCTTCGGAGTACGAAGGCCTCAGCATCGCCCCCACCGGGATCGACCCGCAGCTCTGCCCGCCCGAGCTGCTCGAGGCGGCGCGGGCCGGCTGGGATCGCGCCCTGGCCCTCGGCGAGAAGCACGGCTACCGCAACGCCCAGGTCACGGTCATCGCCCCGACCGGAACCATCGGCCTGATCATGGACTGCGATACCACCGGCGTCGAACCCGACTTCGCGCTGGTCAAGTTCAAGAAGCTCGCCGGCGGCGGCTACTTCAAGATCGCCAACCAGAGCCTGGCGCCGGCGCTGCAACGCCTCGGCTACACGCCGTCGCAGGTCGACGAGATCCTGGCCTACGTCATCGGCCGCAAGACGCTGGCCGGCGCGCCGGCCATCAACCACGAGTCGCTCGCCGCCCGCGGCTTCGACGACGCCACGCTGCAGAAGCTCGAGCGGTCGCTCGAGTCCGCGTTCGACGTCTCGTTCCTGTTCAACAAGAACATCCTCGGTGAGGAGCTCTTGACCAAGAAGCTCGGCGTCAGCCGGGATCAGCTCGCGGCCTGGGACTTCAACCTGCTCGAGCACCTCGGCTTCTCCAAGGCCGACATCCAGGCCGCGAACGACTACGTCTGCGGCACGATGACGGTCGAGGGCGCGCCGCACCTGCGCGACGTCCACCTGCCGGTGTTCGACTGCGCCAACCGCTGCGGCCGCAAGGGCCAGCGCTTCATCCCGTTCGCGGCCCACATCGCGATGATGGCGGCGGTGCAACCGTTCATCTCGGGTGCGATCAGCAAGACGATCAACATGCCGAACGACGCGACCCTGACGCAGGTCCAGGACGCCTACGTCATGGGATGGAAGTCGATGCTGAAGGCGGTCGCGCTCTACCGCGACGGTAGCAAGCTGAGCCAGCCGCTGTCCGCGACCCTGCTCGACGACGAGGAGGACGAGGCGGCGGTCGCCATGCCGAACTCGGGCGTGCACGCGATCGCGGCTCGCGTCACCGAGCGCGTCGTTCATCGTTACATCGCCAAGCGCCGCCGACTTCCGAACCGTCGCGCCGGCTACACCCAGAAGGCGGTCGTCGGCGGTCACAAGATCTACCTGCGCACCGGCGAGTACGAGGACGGGACGCTCGGCGAGATCTTCCTCGACATGCACAAGGAGGGCGCCGCGTTCCGCAGCCTGATGAACTGCTTCGCGATCGCGGTCTCGCTCGGCCTGCAGCACGGCGTGCCGATGGACGAGTTCGTCGACGCATTCGTGTTCACGCGCTTCGAGCCGAACGGCATCGTGCAGGGCCACGACCAGATCAAGATGGTCACGTCGGTGATCGACTACGTGTTCCGTGAGCTCGCGATCAGCTACCTCGGCCGCGAGGACCTGGCGCAGGTGAGCAGTGAAGATCTGCGCAACACCACGCTCGGCGACCGCGGTGACGACGACAACGAGTTCGAGGACGAGGAGGTCGTCAGCGAGCGCGTCTACGAGAGCGAGGAGCTGCCGCGCGATCCGCACCAGGACTCGCACCTGCATCCGCCGAGCCACGGGATGTCGCGCGGATTCGACGGCGACGGCGGCAACGACCACCGCGGCGGCGGCAATGGCGGCGGCACGATGGCGAAGTCGCGCCACGACGTCGTCAGCACGCAATCGATCGAGGTCCGCGAGACCCGCCTCAAGATCGTCGAAGCCCGCCTCAAGGGCTACGAGGGCGATCCCTGCGGCAGCTGCGGCGCCTTCACGCTCGTGCGGAACGGGACGTGCTTGAAGTGCGATAGTTGTGGCGGCACTAGCGGGTGTAGTTAGGAACCCCGGGGGCCGCACTCGCCGCCAAGGCTCGCCGGCCGGGCGGATGGCTACGCTGGCGTATCGAATCGCCAGCCCGCCGATCGGCCGGCTGGCGAGCGGTGGCGGCTCCGGCGTATCGGCTGGGTCGGCCGCCGCCTCAGGCGGCTACGGGGAAGCATCCGTAGGTCTCGCGGTTGCCGCGCAGTCAGGCGTGTGCGGAGCGTGGACGTGCTCGAAGTGCGATCGTTGTGGCGGCACTACCGGGTGTAGTTAGGAACCCCGGGGGCCGCACTCGCCGCCAAAGCTCGCCGGCCGGGCGGATGGCTACGCCGGCGTATCGAATCGCCGGCCCGCCGATCGGCCGGCTGGCGGTGCGTTAGAGGTTGCCGGCGTGCCAGGCGGGCTCGCCGTACTCGCGCGCCCCGATGTCGGGCACGACGTACGAACCGGGGATCGGCAGGGCAGTGTCGATCGCTGGCGACCCGACTGAGAGACTCAGGTCACCGCCGATCGCGCCGGTCATCGGGTCGGCCGGCGCTGCGACGAACACTGGATCGCCGAAGACGTTGCCGGATCCGCCCTCCGCACAGGTCCCGGTATCGGTGTCGTTGCCCTGATTGTCGTAGAAGAGCTGGTAGCCGGCTCCGACGAACGCCGGATGGCAGACGTCGGGCTCGATGTCGAAGGCCGGATGGATCGCGGCACCGAAGGTCGTTTGCGTTCCAGCCAGGATGTTGTTCAACACGAGCGTGGACGTGCTGAGCCCGAATACGCTGATCCCGGAGCGAGCCAGGCCGGAACCGACGTGGCGCGCACGATACAGCGTGTTGTTGAAGACCCAGACGTTGTCGACGTAGCCGAACACGTTGTTCTGGCAGGCGACCGGCAGGTACGCGCCGCAACCGCACTTCGCTTCGCCGGTCTGACACTGCCCCCACCAGTTGCTCGTCACCTGGATGCCCACGCCGCGGGTCCAGTAGATCTCGTTGCGGTAGATGGCGATGTCCTGCACGGCGCCCTGCTCGAAGGTCATGCCGGGGTTCTGCGTGTCACACAGGTCACCGGCCGTCACGGAGATCCCGGCCGGATTGGCGGCCGAAGGGCCGGGGTTGTTCGTCCACGGATGTCCCGGGTAAGCCCAGTACTGCTCCAGGAACGCTCCCGAAGTCGCCACCGTCGGGGCCGAGCTCGGCGATTCGACCTGGTAGTAGCCGGCATACCGGACGATGTTCTCGTAGATCTGCGCCGGGCCACATTCGTTGCCGTAGATCCCGATCGAACGGACGAACTCGACGATGTTGTTCCGGATCGTCCCACTGGTGTCCAACTTGAAGTCGATGCCCTCCATGAGGACGTTCGACAGGTGGTTGTTCGACACGACGCAGTTCTGATAGCTGCTGATGCTGATGCACTCCGGCTGATAGAGCAGCGTCGTGCCCTGGCCGGGGTAGTAGCCGAGGTTCGTCTGGTTGATCCGGCAGTCGTGGATCGTCAACCCATCGGCCATCGGCAGCGGCCACGGCATGCTATCGCCGTAGCACCCCCAGGACTGGACCTCGACCCTGGCCTTCACGGCCGACTCCGCGAGGTATTCCATCTTGAGGTGCTGCAGGGTCACGTTGTCGGCGCCGTCGATCAGCACGCCGACTCCGGCCACGCCCCGAATGACGAAGGCGCCGATGGAGCCGCCGTCCAGCGTCACGTTGTCGGTATCGATGTGCACGGCTTTGCGCCGCGGTGTCGACGTCAACTGCGACCTCAGCACCGGCCACGCGGTCGAGTCGCCCACCGGCAACCCGCCGTCGATGGTGACGGTGTCGGACCCCCACGGCTGAACGATCAGGGACGCCGTGCCGAGGCCACGCAGGTCGAGGAACTCGCCCTGGAACGTCCCGCGCAGATGGAGCGTGACGTTCATGCCCTGGAAGTTCTGACGGATGAGGTCCGTGGCCTGCACGAACGTGGGGAAGGGTGAACTGACGGTCCCCTGACCCGGTGCGGTGGCGGCGGCGTCGGAGTAGACGTCGACGGGAAGCGAGTTCTGCGCCACCAGGGCGACAGAGAGGATGAGGGGAGTGATGAATACCGAGCGCATGACCTTGCTCGTCCTTTGATTGGCGAGGGGTGGGAGTGCCCGCGGACCGGTGCCGCCGATCAGCCGAGGGCTCCTCGGCAGCTCACCGACGACGGCCGCGTGAGAAATGACCAGGCGTGGGCGACGAACCGTCAAGACGACGGCGCGGTCGACCCGCCAAGGCACTCGGTGCGGTTCGCCCGGGCAGTGAAACACGGAATCGGAGAAATCCGACCGCGCACGACGGCGGCCGGCGACCCGACGGCGCCGCGCTCACTGTGCCACGCACTTGCGACGGTGCCGATCGCCCGGACGTCCGATCAGTGCAGCCGGAACATCCGCTCGGTCACCGGCCGTCGACTGACGTTCAGGACCTCGAGCATGGTCGTGCGCTTCTGGGTCTCGTCGACGTAGATCCGGCGGAAGGGCATCCGGATCCCGAGTTCGTCGCGCCAGTCCTCGAACACGAGACGGCGAGCGAGGCCGCTGCTGGCGAAGCGATGCACCAGTTCGCGCGGCCTGCCGGTGCCGGGTTCGAAGACGAGCTCGAAACGGTCGCGCGGCCGTGGATCGAGTTCGGGTCCGATCAGGCTGCTGCCGTTCAGCGGGCGGCGTTCGAGCAGCACGCGGCGCAGCCGTTCGCCCGGACGATCGACGGTGTCGGTGGCGAGCACGACGTAGCTGATGCCGTCGCCGAAGCACCAGGGCGCGCGCAGGTGCATGCCGAACAGCGCGAGCTCCGGCCCGGCGCGATCGACGTCGCTCGGCCACGGCATGCCCTGACGCTCCGCGAACGCCGAGCCGTCGGCGCGACCGTAGACCCTGCCGTCGGTCTCGTATTCGAGTCGGTCGCGCTCCGCGAACGAGCAGTCCGCGACCTGGGTGATCTCGCGCATCCCGAGCACCTCGCCCTGGCCGCCGAAAATCGTCACACGCCAGAACACCTGCACGCCGCCGAGCGCCTTGAACGCGCCGGGCGACCGCGTGAACTGGAATACGTCGAGCAACGGCGAGCCGAGCTCCATGCCCGAAGCGGTCGACGTCCGACGGTCGCTCGCAGCCTCGACGTCTGCCGTCTGGCGCCGCGCGCCGTCGGCGGGCAGCCCCGGCCGCGATTCGTAGGTGGGCGCGGGGTTCATCGCCGGCAGCGGCACGATGCTGCGCGGCGCCGGCTCGTCCGGAACGATCGGGTACCCGTTCGCGTCATAGCGGATGCCGGATGGCTCGCCGGATCCGGCGGCCGGGTTCGGCGCGCTCGTGGTCGACCCGCCGATCGGCGGATCCTGCGGCGCGAGGAGCGCGAGAGCGAGGCCGGCGGCACACAACGAACTCACCATGACACCGTCGCCATCGGCATTCGCGGCCACCGCGGTTGAGCGCGAACGCCGGTCACTCCATGCTGGGCCGGTGCGCCGCTTCGCCGTCTGCCTCCCGCTCGCGTTCGCCGGCTGTGCTACGGATGCCGGCTCGACCGGATCCGCCGCGGTCGCGGCGCCGCGCCCCGATGTCGCCGAGGTGATGCGACTGCCGCCGGGCGCGCTGCTCGCCAGCGAGCTCGCCGGCGAGCTGCCCGACGAACCCGGGCTGCGGGCGGCGGCGATCTGGTGGCGCGAAGCCCTGCGGCAGTCGGATCGTTTCGACGTCGACGCCGGACCGGGCAACCGTGACTGTCCGGCTGCGGCGGCGACCATGGTGCTCGCGGTCGAGGACGGCGCGCTGCTGCTGCTCGACGGCGGCGTCGCGGGTGCGCGCAGCGCGTTCCAGGCGGCGCGGCGCGACGACGGTGGCAGCCCGTGGGTGCTCGACGGCCTCGCCAAGGTCGCCCTGCTCGGCGGCGACCCTGGCGCCGCTGAACGGCTCTGCCGCGAAGCGCTCGGCTACGAGCAACGCCTGTCGCCGGCCTGCCGCCACACGCTCGCCCGCACCCTGCTGCTGGCGCGCGCCTCGGCCGAACCGACCGCGGCGCCCGCGCGTGATCGCGATCTGCTGGCGCTCGGCGAGGTCTATTGCCGCGAGCGGCCGCACGACCCCGAAGGCCGACTCTCGGTGGCGATCGCACACGGTTTCCTCGCCGACTTCGCGGCGGCACGGCCGCTGCTGGAAGCGCTGGCCCTCCGGCTGCCGCGACACGCGGTGGTGTCCTACCACCTCGGCTGGGCCTGTCTCGGCACCGACGATCCCCGCGCCGCGATCGCGCACTTCGAGGACGCCGCGCTGCGCCTGCCCGCGGCCTGGGTCGTGATCCCGCGGGCGATCGCGCACTACGCCGCGGCCGATCACGCCGGACTGGAACGGCTGCTCGATCGCCTCGCCGCCGACGCCGACAGCGACAGCGTGCTGGTGCACGAACTCGATCGCATGCGGGCGGCGCACGCGCTGCTCCGCGGCGACGACGAGGCCGCAGCGCGGGCGATCCTCGGCGGCCTCAACTGGCTGCTGAAGCACCCGAGCGTGCTCGACCTGCGCCCCGGCGAGCTCGCCGAGTCCGGCGAGGTGCTGGTGCGACTCGGCCACGGCGATGGACTGCCGGCGCTGGTCGCCGCCGTGCTGAACCAGGCCCCCCCGGCCGGCGTCGCCGACGCGTGCGCCTACCTCAGCGGACTCGTCGACGTCCAGCGTCGCCGCGTCCGCAACCGCGAGCTCGAGGACCGCCTCGGCCGCGGCGGCGAGAACGCGTTCGCCAGCCGCCTCGAAGCGTTCGCATACGAGGTCCGCGGCGAGCTCGGCGACATGCACGCCGCGCTGGCCCGCGCCGCGCGGA
>JAGQRA010000927.1 GCA_020425885.1 Planctomycetota bacterium
ATGTCGGGCCGCGGCCTCCATGGTCGGCCGCCGCGGTTACGAATCGTCGGCCGAGTCGAGCAGGCGGGACAGCCGCGCCTCATCACGTTCGACCGTGATGGTCCGGGTCTGTGCCGGCACGACCGCTCCCGGTGGCAGGCCTTTGGGCTTCCGGACGTGCTTGCGGTGCGTGTAGATCACATCGATGCGGTGTTCGCCGCGGGCCTTGCTGAAGTGGACCGCGAGCGTGGCCGCATCGAGCAGGGTCTCGAGGCTGGCCGTCTTCTGCCGCGGCAACCGGACCACGACGTGCGAGCCGGGGCGACCGCCACCGACGTGCAGCCACAGGTCGTTGCCGTTGGCGGTGCGCATCGTCAGGCGGTCGTTCTGCGCGTTGTTGCGGCCGACGAGGATCGGATAGCCCTCGGCCGAGACGAAGCGGCGGAAGTTCTCGCCCGGCGGAGTTGCCTTGCCCGGTCGCTTCGGAGGGGTCGGTCGCGCGGTCGGTGGCAGCACCCGCAGTCGCTCGAGCTCGGCGCGCAGCGGGGCCAGCGGCGCGGTGGCCGCGGCGGCCAGCGGGTCGATGGCGGCGAGCTCGGCGACGATGCGTTCGAGCGACGCCAGTTCCAGCGCGGTCTCCGCCAATCGTCTGGTCGTGATCTCGCGGCCGTCGGTGAGGCGACGGGCCTTGTCGTAGAGCGCGCGGGCCTGATCGACGACGGCACGGCTCGGATCGAGCGCGATGACGATCGGCTCACCGCCGTCGGGGTCGGGCACGCTCATGGCCGCGGCGCCGCGGCGAACGCCGTGGGCGTAGGCCAGCATCAGGTCGGCGCGGGCGCGTAGCGTGTCGGTGCGTTCGCCGAGGTCGAGCTGGCGTTGCAGGCCCTCGGCCTTGTTGCCGGCCCGCTGCAGTGCGCGGTTCGCGGCGCGAGCCAGGTCCACGTACTCGCGGGTCGCGCTCGCGTGTTGATCGAGCGTCGTATAGCAGGCATCGATCGACTCGAGCACCGGAGGCGCGAAGCGTGGGCCGTGGGCCGGCTCGGCCTGGCCGCTGCCGTCGGCGCGAGTCGGCGGCGGCAGATAGCGATCGCCGGTGCGCAGGCAGCGGACCGCGGTCTCCACCGCGCGCGACATCGCCAGCACGATGTCGTCGCCGTCGAGCAACGCCCACAGGCCACGGGCGCCGAACAGCTCGACCGCGAGGATGCGCGTGCCGCCGGGCGCGGCGAAATCGAACCGGCATCGGCGTTCACCGGGTGTGCTCGCGACCGCGGTCAGCACGGCGCCCTCGAGTTCGCGCAGCAGCACGTCGCGTGTCTGCCGTCGCGAATGCAGATCGCTGGAGAAGCGCCGCGCGGTCGTCGTGACGCGGGCGCGCGGCCCGCCCAGGGCCACGTGCAGGAATCGTCTGCTACCGACTGCCGGCTGCAGCACGAGCAGCAGGTCCTCGGCCGCCGGCACCACCGCGAGTGGCACCGCATCGAGCAGCGTTGCGCCACACAGGGAGCGGAGCTCGGAGACCGCCGCCTCGAGCTCGGCCGCCGACAGTCCACCGGGAGAGTCGGCCGGGCCGTTCATGCACTAGCCCTTCTTCAGCTCCTCGACCGGATCGTAGATCCAGTCGTAGGCGGCGTAGTCGTAGTCGACGAGGCCCTCCGGGAAGAACAGGCCGAGCTCGCGCTCCGCGGCCGCGGGGCTGTCGCTGCCGTGGACGAGGTTGTAGCTGCGGCTGCAGCCGAAGTCGCCGCGGATGGTGCCTGGCGCGGCGTCGGCGCCGAAGGTCGCGCCCATCAGGTTGCGGCAGATCGCGATCGCGCCGATGCCTTCGATGGCCAGCGCGACGACCGGCGAACTCGTCATGAAGCGGACCAGGCCGGGATAGAACGGGCGCTCCTTGTGGGCCTCGTAGTGGCGCGCCGCGAGTTCGGGCGTGATTCGCATCAGTTTCATGGCCGCGATCTTCAGGCCCTTCTGCTCGAAGCGGCTGAGGATCTGACCGGACAGGCCGCGCTGCACGGCATCGGGCTTGAATAGAATGAGAGTTCTTTCCATGGCTTCCGTCGGTTGCAAAGGGCGAAGATGATAGCGCGCATGAGGTTTCCGTCTCGCACGATTCTGACCTGGGTGGCGATCACCGGGCTGTTGAGCTGCCTGCCCGGGCTGGCCGGCTGCGCGGTCCATCGCGAAACGACCCTGTCACGGACGGCGCGTCAGCGCGAGATCCAGTCCCTGATCGTGGCTCGCGAGCGGCTGGAGAACGAACGCGAGTTTCTGGCCCACCGCAGCGAGGAGGTGCGTCGGCAGATCGGCGTGGCCCGGGCGGAGTCGGTCCGGGCCGAAGCGCGGCTGCGCGCGACGCTGGCAGACCTGAGCTTCACGCTCGCGAGGTTGCAGGCGGCCGAACAGGATCTGGCCGCGGCGCAGCAACGGGCCGGCGAGATCGAGAAGGAATTGCAGCCATTGCGGTCGCTCGAGAACACGCTGCGCGATCAAGAGGCGCTCCGCGGCGCGGCCGAGAAGCGGGTCGAGCTGCTGCGTCGCGAGGTGGCCACGGCCGAAGCCGAGGCCCAGAAGGCGACCACGGAATTGCAGCCCAAGGTCGAAGCGTTGCGGCAGCAGCTGGCCCAGGCCGAGCAGGTGGCAAAGGCGATCACCGACGCGCAGGCCGCGGTGCAGGCCGCGGCCAAGGTGTTGGCGCCGCCGCCGCCGGCGCAGAAGTAGCGTGACGCGGCGGCCGCGTTGCCGACGCCGGCCGGCGCGGTGCCGTCACTGCGGCGTCGCGGCCGGCTGATCCGGCCAGTCGTGATGGAAGAACTCGCCGGCGGCCTTGTCGGTGCGCTCGAACGTGTGGGCACCGAACAGGTCACGTTGGGCCTGGGTCAGGTTCTGCGGCAGTCGTTCACGGCGGAACGAGTCGAAGTAGCCGAGGCTGCCGCTCATCGCCAGCATCGGGATGCCGTGCTCGCTGCCGAGGGCGACGACGCGCCGCCACGCGCTCTGATGGTGCTGCAGGAAACCGCCGAGCTCGGGGTCGAGCAGCAGGTTCGGCAGCTGTCGCTGGGTCTTGTAGGCCTGCTGGATGCTGCGCAGGAAGCGGGCGCGGATGATGCAGCCGCCCTTCCAGATGCGGGCGATCTCACCGTAGTCGAGACCCCAGTTGTTCTCGGCGTCGGCCGCGGCCAGCAGGTCGAGGCCCTGGGCATAGGAGCAGATCTTGCTGCAGTAGAGTGCGTCGCGGATGGCGTCGACGAGGCCGTTGCGATCGAGGTCTGGCGGCGTCGGGCCGCGCAGGATCCTGCTCGCCGCCACGCGTCGTTGCTTCTGCGACGACAGGCAGCGGGCCTCGACCGCAGCGTGCATGGTCGGCGCCGCGGTGCCGTAGCGCAGCGCCATCTCGGTGGTCCAGCGGCCGGTGCCCTTCTGGCCGGCCTTGTCGAGGATGACATCGACCATCGGCACCCCGGTCTCCGGGTCGGTGGCGCGCAGGATGCGGGCCGTGATCTCGATCAGGAACGACTCGAGGAAGCTTTCGTTCCATTCGGCGAAGGTGTCGGCCATCTCTGCCGCCGACATGCCGAGCACGTTCTGCATCACGTCGAAGCACTCGGCGATCAGCTGCATGTCGCCGTACTCGATGCCGTTGTGGACCATCTTGACGAAGTGGCCGGCGGCGCCGGTGCCGACGTGGGTCACGCACGGTCCGTCCTCGACCTGGGCCGCGATCTTGCTCAGGATCGGTTCGAGTTCGTCGTACGCCGACCGCTCGCCGCCGGGCATCAGGCTCGGGCCGAGCAGCGCCCCTTCCTCGCCGCCGGAGACGCCCATGCCGACGAAGCGGAAGCCCTTGGCGGTGAGTTCGGCGGCGCGACGTTCGGTATCGTCGGGATGCGAGTTGCCGGTGTCGATGATCAGGTCGCCGGGCTGCAGGTGTGGGATGAACGCCGCGATCGTGTCGTCGACCGGCTGCCCGGCCTTGACCAACAGGATGATCTTGCGCGGTCGGGTCAGCGTGGCCACGGCTTCGGCCGGCGTCCTGGCGCCGATCATCTGCTGGCCATCTCCGAGGCGGGCGAGGGTGGCCTCGGTCTTGCCGTAGGTGCGGTTGTAGACCGTGACCGGAAAGCCGTTGCGGGCGATGTTGAGGGCCAGGTTCTGGCCCATCGTGGCGAGACCTACGACGCAGATGTTGGACTGGGCTTGCATGGTCGGTTGCGGCCCGGCCGGCTCACCGGAGTTTGCCATGGCATCGGGCTCTGCCCAGGATATCGGTCGTGCGGGCCGGTTACTTGTGCCGGCCTCGATCGAGGCGGCTCGCCGCGCGGCGCCACGACGTTGGATCGCGGCCGCTCGCGAGCTACTTGCGTTCGGGAGTGGTTGCCGCCGCGGCTCGCTTGGCCAGCAGATCGCTGTGCCAGCCGGCCCACTTGCGCGGGTCCGGGCCCGGATCGGACCCGGCAAGGCTCTTCAGCGCGCGCCGGTAGGCACGGGTGATGACGCGAACCTCGAACACCCCGGTCACGGTGACGTCGAGCACGGAGCCGCTCTGCAGCACGTCGACCTTGGGGTCGGCGATGAAGGCGGCCTGGGCAACCTCGACGTCGAAGTCACGGATGTAGGCCTGCTGATTGATGAAGGCCGCGTGGGCCCGCGGCGCCTGGGTGCCGCCGCCGGCGACCAGAGCCATGCCCGCGGTCGGGCCGGCGGCGACGAGTTGCTCGATGGCGGCGTCGTGGCCGAGCTCGGCGAAGGCCTCCGCGGTGCGCACGCGCACCTTGGCATTCTGGTGCATCAGGCCCGGGGCCAGATACTCGATGGCGTCGGTCGTGGCCTGACCTTGATCGCGGACGATGTGCGCCGCCTCCTGGCGAACCTCTTCGCTCGGATCGAGGATCGTGGTCCGCAGCACGAAGCGAGTCGGTTCCTGCTTGCCCTCGGCGCGGCGTGCCAGCGCCTGCAGCGCCGCGACGCGACGGCTGTCGAGGGTGTTGTGGCGGGCCTGCTTGCGCAGCGCCGCTTCGGCGTTGGGCTCGCGCACGAGAAGCTCGGCGATGGCCAGCGCGCGGCTGGGCTTGTCGGCGACCCGGATCTCGCCGAGCAGTTCCTTGACGCGCGTCTCGGTGCTGGCAGTGCGGTACTTGCGCGGCAGGATCTCGGGCTCGAGTTGGGCCAGGAAGTCGCTGAGCAAGCGATCGAGGGCCTGGCTCGTCTGCTGCTTCTGGGCCAACCGCTCCCGCTTCGTCACGGCGGTGTCGAGGTAGCGCCACATCTCCGATTCGAGCCCGACCGAGTGGGCCTCGATCGCGAGCTGGAGGAAGGCGAAGGGGGTCGAGCCGGCATTGGCGCGACGCCGGTCCAGGTCCTGGCGCAGCTCGTCGTCCTTGCGGTGGTTCAGCACCTGGTCGCAGGCCACGACCACGACGCCATCGCGGGTGTGGACTTCGAATACCGCGACGCCGTCGACGGCCTTCTCGACCACGTTGCCGACCAGGACCCGGCCGTCGGCGAGGCGGAGTTCGTCGGCGTGCAGCGCCGGCTGCAACAGTAGCGCGGTGCTCAGCAGGCAAAGGGACGACAGCAACTGGGACGGCACGATCATGGTCGGAACTCTGATTCGGGACTCGGCAGTTCGGAGGGGCGACTGCCGTGATAGCATCGGCCGCCAAGCATGAATCGTGCCATTGCCGTAACGGGTTTCCTGCTGGCTGCCGGCTTCGGCGCCAGCCCGGCGCTCGGGCAGGGACCCGAGTCGCCATCCGGCGCACAAGCCGATCCCATCGAACCGATTGTGACGGCGATGCGGGCCGCGGAGGGGCGCCTCAAGAGCCTGCGACTCGAGCTTCTCACCTCGGGTCACTATGGCAAGGACACCGAGTTCTCGACCGAGGGGACCCTGCATGTCCTGCGCGGAGAACAGACCAGGGTCCGCAGTTCCGTCCAGTTCGTCTATGCCGACGGCCTGCGCAGTCGCATGGAGTCGGCGCGCACGGCCGCCGGGATCACGATCTACTCCGCCGATCCGGTGTTCGGCGAGCTCTACCTGCGGGTGCCGCCGAGCGTCGTTCTCGACCTCGAGTGGGCGGGCAAGGTGCTGGATCGGTCGGATCTGCCCGGCATGCACGACGCCCGCGCCGAGGCCCCGCTCGGCAGCGCGATGCTCGACGACCTGCGAACCCACTTCGATCTGAGGGCCAAACCCGAGAAGCGCCGCGGCCCCGACGCCGGCATCTGGCTCGCCGGCGATCGACGCCCCGGTCTCGGCGATGTCGACCCGGCGTTGCCCCTCGCCGATCGCGTCGAGCTGTTCGTGCGCGACGCCGATCATGCCCTGCTCGAGGTCGTGCAGTACCAGGGCGACGCCGTGCTGCAGCGCATCGAGGTGCGCGCGCTCGAGGTCGACGTCGAGATCCCCGAGGCGGTGTGGACCGTCGACGGCAACGGCCAGCCCCTGCGCGGCGTCGAGAAGCACCAGCCGATGTGGGCGCAGATCGAGAACACCCTGGCCCGGGCCGAGGCCAAGCTGCTGCCGGCCGACCTCGCGGCCGGCGAGGATCCGCCGCCCGAGTGTCTGCGCCCGAGCCGCCGCGCGAAGTGACAACGGGGCCCAATGACAACGGGGCCGGGACCGATCGCAGCATCGGTCGCGACCGCGGCGGCTATCCCTCCTCTTCGGCCGGCGGCGCCTCGAGCAGTTCGAGCCCCTTGTACTGCGACCTGGCGTAGTCGATCTCGAAGTCGGAGTGGAACAGCGCGACGAAGCGGCCGGCCTCGTCCTTGACGACCATCGGCAGGATCTCGAGCACCTCGTCGCTGACGTTCGCGATCCAACGCGCCCGCGTCCAGGCCTTGCGATCGAGCCGCAGATCGACGTTGTATTCGCTCTCGAGGCGG
The DNA here is from genome assembly GCA_020425885.1 of Planctomycetota bacterium. The sequence goes on from JAGQRA010000927.1 coordinate 6,871, forward strand.
GCCTGGAACACCTGCAGCTGCAGCTCGCCGATGGCGCCGAGGACCGGCTCGCGGGCGCCGACGCGCGGCCAGAACACCTGCACCACGCCTTCCTCGCCGAGCTGCGCCAGTCCCTTGCCGAAGCCCTTCGACATCGACGGTTCGCGCGGCGCGACCTGGGCGAAGATCTCGGGCGCGAAGCGCGGGAAGTTCCGGACCTCGATGTTCGGCCCCGCGGTCAGGACGTCGCCGACGCGGAACATGCCGGGATTGATGAGGCCGATGACGTCGCCGGGCCAGGCATCCTCGATCGACACCCGTTCCTGGCCGAAGAAGCGGTGCGGGTGCGACAGCCGGACCTCGCGACCGAGGCGCAGGTGCTTGGCCGACATGCCGCGCTCGAAGTGACCCGACGTGACGCGCAGGAACGCGATGCGGTCGCGGTGCATCTTGTCCATGTTGGCCGCGACCTTGTAGACGAAGCCGGAGAAGAACGGTGAGTCCGGCGCGACCTCACCATCGACCGTCGGCAGCGGCCCCGGCGGCGGCGCGATCTCGATGAAGCGCTGCAGGATGTTCTCGACGCCGAAGTTGACCAGCGCGCTGCAGAAGAACATCGGTGAGATCTCCTGCTTCAGGAACTGCTCCAGATCGAACGGCTGGACGCAGCCTTCGACCATCTCGAGGTCCTCGAGCAGTCGCGCGTGCGCCTTCTCGCCGATCAGTTCGGCCAGCGCCGGGTCGTCCGGTCCCTTGGTCTGCAGCAGCGCCTTGGTGGCGTTGTGGGCGGTGCGCTCGAACAGGTGCACCTGGCGGTCGCGCAGCGAATAGACGCCGCGGAAGTCCTCGCCGCTGCCGATCGGCCAGGTCGCCGGCACCACCGTGATGCCGAGCACCTTCTCGACCTCGTCCATCAGGTCCAGCGGCAGCCGCGCCGGCCGGTCCATCTTGTTGACCACGGTGACGATCGGGATGCCGCGATCGCGGCAGACCTTGAACAGCTTGATGGTCTGCGGCTCGACACCCTTGGCGCCGTCGATCAGCATCAGCGCCGCGTCGGCGGCGACCAGCGTGCGGTAGGTGTCCTCGCTGAAGTCCTGGTGTCCGGGCGTGTCGAGCAGGTTGATGCAGTGGCCCTCGTACTCGAACTGCAACGCCGAGCTGGTGATCGAGATGCCGCGCTTCTTCTCGAGCTCCATCCAGTCCGAGGTCGCGCTGGTGCCGCCCTTCTTGGCCTTGACCGAACCCGCCTCGCGGATCGCGCCGCCGTAGAGCAGCAGCTTCTCGGTGAGGGTGGTCTTGCCGGCGTC
>JAGQRA010000928.1 GCA_020425885.1 Planctomycetota bacterium
CAGCGTTCGGGACGGCGAAGTTGTGGACCGCCGTGCCGCCAGCGCCGAGGAGCAGCAGGTTGGCATCGGGGCTGACGCGCAGCCAGCAGCCGGCGGCGCCGTACGGGGTGCCGTCGAAGGGCAGCGGGCCGAGCAGCGAGCTGCTGTTGCTGAAGCCGGTCATCATGATGGCGATGTTCGGCGCCGGCAGGTTGTTGGCCGTTATCTGGATGGTCGTGCCGATGATCGGCCGCGCGCTCGCGGTCAGGCTCGACAGGCCGGCCGAGCTCGGGCAGCCCGGGCCGTACTCGCCGAACTCGGCGTTACCCGTGATGTTGTGGGTATCGTAGTAGATCGTGCCGGCGAACCAGCGCGGGGTGATGGTCGTGCCCGCGAACGGGTCGAGCTGGGTCGTGTACTGCGACGTGCCGGCGATCATCATGACGTCGCCGTTGCCGAAGGACTGGACGGCCGTGCCGGTGGTGTAGCTGCAGTAGAAGTTCATGTAGTGGAACTTCACACCGTGGACGCCCGGCGGCAGGTAGACGCGGTTGTTGAAGGTCAGCGACGACGGGACCGTCGAGCCGGTGCTCGAGGTGCCGGTGGCGCTGCCGACCAGGACCCATTCCTCGGGGTTGGCGTGGAAGCCGGTGTAGGTGCCCTGACGGACGTACATGTCGAGCTGCACCGGCAGGCTGACGGTGCTGGTGAAGACGTCGAGCGCGCCGATCGTGATGCCCGTCGGGTTGGTGACGTCGAGGTCGAACATGACGCTGCCGTAGTTGCCGTTGCCGTTGTTCGACGCGAGGCCGGTCGAGATCTGCTGCAGCGGGACGATCGACTGGGTCATCGTGTCGCTCGGGCCGCAGAGGCGCTGGACGGTCAGGGAGACGTTGTAGGCAGTGGCCGAGGGGTAGACCCAGGCCGGGTTCTGCGCGGTCGAGTCGGCGGTGCCGTCACCGTCGAGGTCCCACGACCAGCTGGTCGGGTTGCCGGTCGACAGGTCGTTGAACTGGACGGTCAGCGGGCCGATCACGGTGCTCGAGAAGTCGGCGGCCGACAGGTCGGTCGTGATGTAGGCCGTCCGGACGACCGTGCTCGGCGGGAACGCGCCGTCGGTCGCGGTCAGCGAGACGTCGTAGGTGCCGCAAGCGGTGTAGGTGTGGGTCGGGTTCTGGGCGGTCGAGTCGACGGTGCCGTCGTTCTCGAAGTCCCAGGCCCAGCCGGTGACGCCACCCGGATCGCTCGAGAAGCTCGTGTCCTGGAAGTTGACCGTCAGCGGCGACGGGCCGGTCGTGACGTCAGACGTGAAGCTGGCGTAGAGGCCGTTCGCCGGGATGTAGTCGAACTCGACGACGATCGAGTGGTCGTTGGTGAAGCCGTTGGCGGCGGGGTAGAGCGAGCTGCCGAAGACGCGGCTGCCGAGCGCCGGGCCGCCGAGGCCGGCCGTGCCGGAGACGACGGCGTGACCGTAGTTCGTGCCGCCGGTGTAGTTCATGTCGTGATCGACATCGAGCACGAGGTCGTTGCCCGAGCTCGGATCGTAGAGGAACGCAGTCGTGAACGACGTGTCGCCCATGAACGGACCGGGGACGCCGATACCGTTGCCGGTGCCGGCGTTGATCACCACCGGGCCGCTGTAGACCGTCGCGAGGTCGCCACCGTGGTTGTTGGCCCAGTTGGTGTCGGGCAGGGTGTAGTCGACGGCCGCCGTCGACATCTGGATGGTCGTGTTGTTGTACGTCCGGCCGGTCCAGCTCCCGGTCGTGTCATAGACACGGAATCGGACACCCTGAATCAGGATCGGGAAGTTGATCGACTGCAGCGTGAAGTTCGAGCTGTCGTAGATCTGCAGCAGGCGCAGGCCGGGCCAGCTGGTGGTGCCGTAGAACGGGAACGAGTTCGTGGAGTTCTCGACGGTAGTGGCATAGCCGGCGGGAACGACGACCGTGCTCTGCGCGAGAGCCATGCTCGAGGTGACGGCGGCAAGAAGGGCGGCCGTGGTGAGGGTGCTTTTCATGGGTGTCCTGAATGACTGCGAGTTGAGGCAGGTGAGAAGCGCGCCATGGGATGCTGCTAACTTGCAGCGAAAGGGGGCTGGCGGCTGCCGATGCTCCAGGGCATAGGCAGGGGGAGTCTACCTCGGTGTCGCTGGTCGCTGGAGGGGAGGCGACGCGTTTTTTTTGGTGGGCTGACCGATGCAACTAATGCGGTGTCAGGTAATTCCGGTGGCGATCTGACCTGCGCGGGCGCTGGTCCTGCCGTCTTCGCCAGTGAGGAATCGTTGCAGCGGGCCGGTGAGAAGGGAAGCGCGGCATCGCAGCGAACTGCCGCGCCGGACTTCAGCCTTCGTCCGGGATCTCCGGCTCGACGAGGTGGGCGAGCTGCTGCAGCGTTTCCTGCCAACCCGCATAGCAGAACTCGAGCGGGATCACGGCCGGCACTCCCTCCTGGACGATCGACAATTCGGTGCCGCACGCGACCGGCCGCAGCGCGATCGCGACCCGCATCTGACCGGGCAGCGCCGGGTCGTCGAAGCGGTCGGTGTAGACGATGCGCTCGTTGGCGACGAGCTCGACGTAGGTTCCGCCGAACGAATGCGACTTGCCGGTGCCGAAGTTCGTGAACGACATGCGGTAGCCGCCGCCGACGCGGACGTCGATCTCGTGCACCTTGCCGGTGAAGCCGTAGGGCGGCACGAACTTGACCATCGCGTCGGGATCGAGGAACGCGCGGTAGATCCGGTCCGGCGGGCAGCGCACGATGCGGTGCAGGCGCACGCTGCCGGTCGAACCGGCGTCGGAGGGAGTCGTGGTCATGGTCGTTGGCGGCGGCGGTGGGGGCTAGCTGATGACGACGTGGACGCCGTTGGTCAGGCTCGGTCCGGTCACCTCGATGGCCTGGAACCAGATCTGCAGGCCGATGGCATAGGCCGGGATCGGGATGTTGTGCGCGGCGGCGCCCGACGGGTCGGTGAGGAGCACCGGCAAGATGATCTGCGGCGCGGACAACAGCAAGTTGCCGTACGGGGTCGGAATCGGACCATTGCCGGTGAGCGACAGCCCGATGAACACCGGCGTGTTGGCCGGCGCGTCCTCGACCGACACCGTGGCCGTCGAGTTGACGACGAAGTTGTCCGCGCACAGGCCCGTGCCGTTGGTGACGCCGTGGATCACCAGCCCGAAGTCGCGGGTCGCGAACACCGTCGGCGGCGACCAGGAGCCGCTCGGCTGGGTGTAGTTCGCGTACTGGCTGCTGCGACCATTGGCATCGGCGAAGCCGGGCGACCAGCAGAACTTCGAGTTGGTGTCGCCATCGGCGGCCAGCGACATCCAGCTGAGCCCGGGCTCGACGGTCACGGGCTGTGGCAGCTGGAGGGTGAGGTGATACTCGGGGACGATCGTCCAGCTGGTGTAGTAGGCGTAGATGTTCTGGCCCGTTGGCGCCATCGTCTGGATCGGGACCTGCGTCATCGTGACGTTCGGCGGGTTCAACGGACCCTGCCAGGCGACGTTGCCGAACAGCGCGGTGGTGTCGTGGAAGCGGATCGTGAAGGTGTCGGTCGCCGGTTGCGTCCCGCCCCAGCCACCCCAGATCTCGATCGAGGTGATCACCGCGCCGGCACACTTCTCGACGAGGAAACCGTCGGCCAGGAACTGCGGCGAGTCGGTGTCGGCGACGTTGGCGTGGGGCGTGTTGAGGTCGTCGGGCTGCTGGTCCAGCACCAGGAAGGGCGTCTGAGCCGAGGCGACGGTAGCAAGGGCGAGAACTGTTGAACCGAGTAGGGAAGGTCTCATGGGGTCCGGCGGGAGTGGGGGGCGGCGCGCGCAGCATAGTCGACCGGGCCGTTGTCGCGAATGGCGCAGCAGCCAGCGGGCAACTGGTATCCTGCGCCCGTGCTGTCCATGCTGCTGATCGCATCGCTGCTGCTGGCGCCCCAGTCACCCGCGCCCGGCCGCTGCGACGTCGACGGTGACGGCACTGCCGAGATCGAGCAGATCCTCACGCTCGAGACCGCTGGCGACGCCGCGGCGCCCGGCGTCGTCGTGCTCGTCGAACACCGACTGCTGACCGCGCGTGCCGGTGTCGCGCCCGATCGCGCCGCGGCCTTGCGCCAGCGCCTGCACCGTCTCGTCGCCGACCTCGCCGCCGAGGGCCGACGCGCCGAGCTGCTCGACGTCACCTGCTACGGTGGCGCACGGCATCAGGACGGCCGCGTCGTGTTGGCGCTGCGTCGGCTGCTGGCACAGCGCCGCGCCCAGGGCGCGCTCGAGGGGGCGATCCTGGTCGGCCACTTCCCCGATGCGCTGCTGCTGCGGA
>JAGQRA010000929.1 GCA_020425885.1 Planctomycetota bacterium
CGATCAACAGGGTTGGTTGGCACTACATCGCCTCACGCGAGTGCGCCGCACGTCGTTGCTCGGGTTGCGAGCGCCCCGAGCCCGAAAACAACCGCAGATTTCCTCCGGCTGCGGAAGTTGGGCTAACTCCCGATCACGACCGACAGTCCGTTGCTGATGCCCAGGAACGGCAGGTACGCGTTCGGCAGCCAGTCGAAGACCAGCGCCTCGGAGTGCAGCTCGAGGCCGGCGATCGCGGGCGGGAGGTTGGCCAGCGACAGCGGCACTTCGGTCTGCACGACGTGGGTCGACATCAGCACGCTGCCGATCAACGCATCGGTGTCGATCGCCTCGACGCAGGTCGCGCCCGGGAAGTATGGCAGCAGCGACCGCTGCCCCGACGGTGCCGCCCGCGTGGCGAAGGCGAGCAGCATCGTCTCGCCGTAGAAGCCGGTGGTGTTGCTGACCGAGTAGCCGAACCGGGCGTTGCCGAGCAGCGGCAGCGACGTCGTCTGCAGCACCGGATCGCCGAGCAGATGATGGCCGGGAACGGTGCAGCTCTGGCCGTAGCTGGTGACCGCCATGCCCGAGGTGTTCGGGCCCATGGGCGTCGGTGTCGCATCGAGGAACCACTGCTGCTCGTGCGTGGAGACGACGCCGATCGATGCCAGATGCCGAGCGCAGCTGTGGCCGAAGGGGATCGCCGGCGCGTGTACCCCGCTGGTCCAGGTACCGTTCTGCACGGCGAGCTGTTCGCGCTGGAAGTCGTGATCGCCCCAGCTGACCCAGTCGACGTAGCGTGCCGGCACGATCATCTGCGCGTTGAGTTGCGAGTCGACGAGCCCGAAGGCGCCGGCGCTGCCGTGCAGCGTTTCGCCGCCGAGGCCGAACAGATAGCCGTAGGGGGACGTGCCCGTGAAGTACTCACCCGGCGCCGCGGACCCCGTCGGATTCTGGTGCCAGAAGACTCGCAGGTAGCCGCCGGGTTGCAGGGTCGTTCCGCTCGGGAACGGCCACCAGTAGCCCTGCGGCAGGAACTGCGTGTGGGTCGAGTAGTGCAGCGTCCAGTTCGAGAGGTCGACCACGGCCGGGCCGCGATTGTGGATCTCGACCCAGCGTTCGGCCGTGTCGGCCCGGATCTCGCTGAGCACGACCTGCTGCGCCGGCAGCACCGTAGGCGCGATGGCATTGATCAGGAATGCGGCGATTGCGAGTCGTTCTGTTTTGTTCATCGGCACCGGCAGTTGGCTGCGTCGTGTTCTGCGACAGTTCGGCGAGCGTGGCCGGGTGGCTTTAGGGGCATGGCGACGCACCGTTCGGAACGGACCTTCGGTCGGCCGGTTTCATGTCGGGCCGGGCCGACAGCTGCGATCAAGCGAGGACCGGGCCGGTGTCGATAGCGCGGAGGTGCTGCGTGAAACCGCGGAGCACTCGAACACCCGGGTCCGCATCTTGTCGAAACGAACATCCGAAACCGTCGAGCGCATCGTCGAGGAGTTGATGCAATGCGATCTCTCCAAGGCCGAGCGCATCAAGCGCCTGCGCGAGCTGGTGCGGTCGGGGGAGGACATTCCGGACGAGCTGATGGATCAGGCGCTGCGCAGACTGATGGAGCGGATCACGGAGTGACCGCGACCCCGACGGACTCCCGACCAATCGAAAGACCATGAAGACCCTGACGTTGACCACGTTCTTGCTCGGCATCGCCGCGCTCCCGGCTCAGAATCGCGAACTCGGCCCGGCCGTTTCTACGACGCTGACGGCCATCCGGGCCGAACCGCAGGCCTACAAGGGCGTGAAGGTGAACTTCACGATCCAGTTCGTGTCGCTGGGCCGCCTCAGCAACCCGTTCTTCACGAAGTTCACGCCCTCCGATTTCGCCAACTTCTACGCCTGGGGCGACGAGCAGCCGATCTGGCGCCAGGACGCGTACGAGGACCTGTTCAGCACGCTGTTCCTGAGCAAGTTCAGCAACAAGCTCAACGACCTCTACAAGCTCGAGACCTATGACAGGGTCCGGGTGACGGGCGTCATCCGCGACACCTTCCAGGGTCGCCCCTGGATCGAGGTGCTCGACTTCACGCCGCAGTCGGGTCGGCTCGACACGGCCGTGCTGACGCACATGTACCGCGGCGAGAAGCTGATGACGCAGCGCTCGTGGCAGCGCGCGATTGCCGAGCTGTCGCTCGTTCCCGACAACTCGATGCCGGCCACGGTGCAGCAGAGCGCCTACAAGAACCTCGGCATCTGCCTGCTCCGCCTCGGCGAGGCCGACACCGCCGCTTCCTACCTGGCGTCGGCGCAGCTGCTGGACAAGGGGGACAAGGAGGTCGGGCAGCTGCTGGCGATGGCGCGCAGTCAACCCGATCAGGCGATCGACCGCACGGTCGACGCCCGCGATCTCAAGGACCACGAGCGCCCGATGTGGGAGGCGTTCGAGGAACGTGGCGCGTCGACGAGCCAGTTGATGCAGTGAGGTGATCCGGGCGGTTCAATCGGCGCATGACGCCGACCCGCCCGTCGTTCCGATCGCTCCCCACGGCATCCCTGCTGGCGCTGCTGCCGGCGCTCTTTGCCGTCCCGCTGCCGGCGCAGGAGTTCGCCCCGAACTGGGAGTCGCTCGCCGGCCATCGACCACCGGCGTGGTTCGGCGATGCCAAGTTCGGCATCTTCATCCACTGGGGCGTCTATGCGGTGCCGTCGTTCTGCGACACCAGCACCTACAGCGAGTGGTATCAGCACTGGCTCGACACCGGCTCGCACGGCGGGCTGGTGCGGAAGTTCCACGAGCGCGTGTACGGCGCCGACTTCGAGTACCGGCAGTTCGCCGAGCAGTTCCGGGCCGAGCTCTGGGACCCGGCGCAGTGGGCCGCGATCTTCAAGCGCGCCGGCGCGCAGTACATCGTCATCACCAGCAAGCATCACGACGGCTTCTGCCTGTGGCCGAGCGACATCGCCAGCGAGGTGCGCGGCTACCCGTGGAACGCGGCGGCGACCGGGCCCAGGCGCGACCTGCTCGGCGAACTGGCGCAGGCGGTCCGCGCCGAGGGCATCCGCTTCGGCCTCTACTACTCTTTCATGGAGTGGCACAACCCGCTGTTCGACAAGTCGATCCCCGACTACGTCGAGCGCGTCATGTTCCCGCAGGTCAAGGACCTGATCGCGCGCTATCGGCCCGACATCCTCTGGCCCGACGGCGAGTGGAACCATCCCGACACGACCTGGCGTTCGACCGAGCTCCTGTCGTGGCTCTACGCCAACGTACCGAACGAGGACTCCTTCATCGTCAACGATCGCTGGGGCAAAGGACTGCGCGGCCGCCGCGGCGACTTCTTCACGACCGAGTACGGCGACTTCGGCAACGGCGGCGACAGCTACTCGGGCCAGCGCGCGTTCGAGGAATGCCGCGGCATCGGCCACTCGTTCGCCTTCAATCGCCTCGAGGACTACGACATCTACCTGTCGCGCACCGAGGCGGTGCGAACCTTGATCGACATGGTCAGTCGCGGCGGCAACCTGCTGCTCGACATCGGACCCGACGCCGACGGCACGATCCCGTTGATCATGGTCGACCGTCTGTTCGCGATCGGCGACTGGCTGCGGACCAACGGCGAGGCGATCCATGGCACGACGCGGAGCCCGTTCCGCGATACGCCGTGGGGGCGGGCGACGCAGAAGGGCAACACGGTCTACCTGCACGTCTACGACTGGCCGCAGTCGGGACGGCTCGTGCTGCCGTTGCGGAACGAGGCCACAGCGGCGCGCGTGCTCGGCGAAGGCGTGGTGCCGGTGCGACGCACCGATGCCGGCATCGTCGTCGACCTGCGGGCGGCGCACGGTCACGAGCACGCCACGGTCGTCGCCGTCGAGCTCGATGGTGCTCCGGTCGAGGACACGCGCTTCCTGCCCGATGGCGATGGCATGACGACGTTGCCGGTGACCGTGGCCCGGCTGGTCGGCGACGAGCTGAAGCTCGAGAAGCACGTCGATCGGCACGCCAGCGCGACGCTGCAGAATCTCGGCTACTGGAGCAAGGTCGGTGACAGCGTGGTGTGGGACGACGTCGTCGTCGACACCGGGACGGCGCCGCTGCTGATCGAACTCGAGATGGCGGTCGCGCCGGGATCGGAGGGGGGAACGGTCGGCTGGCAGTGCGCCGGCCGCGAGGGCGAGTTCGTCATCCCGAACGACACCGGCGCCTGGCAGCGCTACGAACGCGTCGTGATCGGCGGCTTCACCGCGCATCCGGGCGCCAGTTCGCTGACGCTGACGGCCAAGGCGGTGAAGGGGCAGGCGCTGCTCAATCTGCGTACGGTGCGGCTGGTGCCCGACCGCAGCGGCAAGATCGTCGGGGCCGCGGTCGCCGAGGTCGCGACGCCGGACTTCGCGGCCATCCTGCGTGGCATGGAGCAGGCGCTCGAGGCCGGGCGCTGTGCCGATGTCGCTGCCGTCTATGCCGACGACGCCGACGTGCTCGGCAGCGGCGGTGTCGCGGTCGCGGGCCGCGAGGCGATCGACGCCTATTGGGCGAAGTTCGGCAAGGCCGAGAAGTGGCGGCTCGACATCCGCTCGACGGAGGGGGCGGGGGACCTGTTCGTGCAGGCCGGACGATCGCGGTTGGAACGGCGCGTCGACGGCGCGCTGCGGACCAGCATCGTCGACTTCGTGCTGACCTGGCGGCGGCAGGGCGATGGCGCGTGGCGGATCGTCAGCGATGTCTACTGGCCGGTACGGTGAGGGGGATGCCGGGCGTCCGACTTCGCCGCAACGGTACGTTCCCGAGGGCGCGACGCGATAATCTGCCACGGCCATGAGACGCCCGCTCCGAATGCTGTTGCCCCTGGTCTTCGCCGCGACCGTCACCGCCCAGGGCAAGAACCTGCTGTTCTACGGCAACAGCTACTCGTTCTTCTCGTGGGGCTATGGCGTGCCCGAGCTCGTGCAGCTGATCGCGATCGAGGCCGGCCAGCCGAGCCCGACGTTCGTCGCCAGACTGGTCGGCGGTTCGGACCTGCAGTTCCACGCCACCGATCCCAATCAGGTTGCGGCGATCACCACCTCGCTGCCGCCCGGCCAGACCTGGGATCACGTCGTTCTCCAGGGCATGTCGCTCGAGGCGACCAATCAGGGCGGCTACAGCGCCGCGCAATTCCGCAGCAACGCCGTCGCGATCACGACCAACGTGCGCAACCACAGCCCGGCGGCGGGCGCGGTGACGTATCAGACCTGGGCCCGCGCCTGGGGTCATGGCTACTACCCCGTGCCCTGGGTCGATCCGATGGCGATGCACGACGAGGTTCGCGGCAACTACCGGCTCGCGGTCGCCGACATCAACACGACGTTCGGCGCCGGCACCGCGGTCAACGCCGCGGTCGGCGATGGCATGGCGCTGCTCGAATGGGATCCCGCCTGGTACGACCCCGACCTGTCGCATCCGGGTCCGGCGATGACGCTGCTGGCGGCGATGTGTATCTACACCTCGATCTACGGCCGGACGGTGTGCGAGATCGGTCCCGCCTTCAGTCCGCCCGGCCCGCTCGCGCTGTCGCTCGCCGGGCAGGGACTTACCGAACCCGATTGGAACCTGCTGGCCGGCATCGCCGACCGGTGCGCCGATCCGGCGGTGCGGAGCTACCCCGGCTCCGGTGATCATCTGCTGCTCGAGAGTGCCGTGGGCACGGTGCCGCTGACCGCGTGCCATGACCGCCGGATGACGATCGGCACGTCGGTGCAGCTTTCGATGCGTTCGATGAACGGCGTCTACGACGGTGCGCCGGCGTGGCTGATCGGCGACCTGATCGCGACCGGATCGCCACCGGGCCCCTCGACGTCGTTGCCGGAGATCCAGGTCGATACCGGCTCGATGGTGATCCTCGGCACCGCGGCCACGCTGGCGAGCCCGCTGTCGTTCGCCGTGCAGATGCCGCTCTCCTTGCCCGGCTACTCGGTCCTGGTTCAGGGCGTGGCCTGGCAGTCGAGCACCGCGACCGGCAATGCCTGGCTCACCGCGACCGACGCGCACGAGTTCCGGTTCTTCTGAGCAACACCGTTTTGCCTGCCCTCGGGGCGCCACCGAACGTCTTGCGATACTCTTCGACATCATGAGTTTCCCGGCCCGCCTGCTGTTCCCGTTGCTCATGGCCGCGACCGTCGCGGCGCAGGGCAAGAACCTGCTGTTCTACGGCAACAGCTACACCTACTACTCGTGGGGCTACGGCGTCCCGGAGCTCGTGCAGCTGATCGCGGCCGAGGCCGGACATCCGACTCCGACGATCGTAACGGGGCCACGTCGGCGGCTCGGATCTGCAGTTCCACGCCACCGATCCGGGCCAGGTCGCCCTGATCGGCAGCTCGTTGCCGCCCGGCCAGAGCTGGGACCACGTCGTCATCCAGGGCCACGAACTCGAAGCGACTGACCAGGGCGGCTACAACGCCGCGCAGTTTCGCGGCTACGCGGTCGCGATCACCAACAACGTGCGCAGCCACAGTCCGACGGCGGGCGTGGTGATGTATCAGACCTGGGCTCGCGCCTGGGGTCATTGGAACTACCCGGTCCCGTGGCCGGTGCCGTTGGCGATGCACGACGAGGTCCGCGGCAACTATCACCTCGCGATCGCCGACATCGACGCGACGTTCGGCGCCGGGACCGCGGTCAATGCCGCGGTCGGCGACGGCATGGCGCTGCTCGAATGGGACCCGACCTGGTACGAAGCCGATCAGTCTCACCCGGGGCCGGCGATGATCATGCTGGCGGCGATGTGTATCTACACTTCGATCTACGGCCGGACGGTGGGCGAGATCGATCCCACCTTCAGTCCGCCCGGGCCGCTCGCGCTTGCGCTCGCTTCGCAGGGGCTGTTCGAGTCCGACTGGCAACACATGGCCGGCATCGCCGACCGTTGCGCCGATCCGGCGGTGCGGAGCTATCCGGGCTCCGGTGATCATCTGCTGCTCGAGAGCTCGACGGGAACAGGCCCGCTGACGGCGGGCCACGATCGCCGGATGACGACGGGGACGTCGGTGCAGATGCGGATGCGTTCGATGAACGGCGTCTACGACGGTGCGCCGGCGTGGCTGCTGATCGACTTGATTACGACGGGATCGCCGCCGGGCCCCTCGACGTCGTTGCCGGAGCTCCAGCTCGACCTCGGCTCGATGGCGATCCTCGGCACCGCGGCCACGCTGGCGAGCCCGCTGTCGTTCGCCGTGCAGATGCCGTTCTCCTTGCCCGGCTACTCGGTCCTGGTTCAGGGCGTGGCCTGGCAGCCGAGCGCCGAGACCGGCAATGCCTGGCTCACCGCGACCGACGCGCACGAGTTCCGGTTCTTCTGACGCCGGCGGACGCGGCCGCCGGGCCACTGGTCGCACGACAGCTGAAAATCAGGCGCCCCCCCGGCATTGTGTGGGGTCCGCCCCATGATTTCCTCCGCCGCACTTCCCCTGTCCGCGCCCGCCAGTCTGCGCGGTCCCTTTCGCCTGGCCGTGGCGATGATCGTCGTCACCACCGTGACGATCCTGTGGGGGGCGATGACGACCAGCACCGGGTCGGGCATGGCGTTCGTCGACTGGCCGCTGTCCGACGGCGAACTGATGCCGGTCCGGTCCTACACCGAGCTGCCGGGCTTCTTCGAGCACTTCCATCGTATGTTCGGCGCGCTCGCCGGTGCGCTGTCGCTGTCGCTCGTCCTGTGGCTGCAGTTCGGCTCGGTCGGTTGGCCAGAGGTGCGCAGGACGGCGTGGTACGGGTTGGGCCTGATCACGCTGCAGGGGATCATCGGCGGCGTCGGCGTGCGGTTGAACACGCCGGCGCTGACTTCGGTCGCGCATGGGGTCGTGGCCCAGCTGACGTTGGCCATGTTCGCCTGGATCGCCTTCCAGCTGTCGCGGCATCACGACGGTCCGCCGGCGGTGCCCGGCGGCGGCGGGCGCAAGCTGGCGTTGGCGACCGTGATCATCCTGGTGCTGCAGACCCTGGTCGGCGGCATCGCGCGGCACACCAACAGCGCGCATGCCCTGTGGACCCACGTCGGCAACGCGTTCTTCGTCTTCGTCATCGCCGTCATCGCGACCGGTTTCGCCGTCGGCAGACTGCGCGCCATCTCCGGACTGCAGGCGGTCGTGCGCTGGTTGACCTCGTTGCTGATCCTGCAGATCGTGCTCGGCTTCATCGCCCTGCTGATTCGCAACAGCGCCGGCAAGACGCCCGAGAACGTGGCCAACCTCGGCACCGCGGCATTGATCTCGGTTCACGTGCTGCTCGGCGCGGCGCTGACCGTGCTGGCGGCGACGCTGTGTGCGCAGGTCTACCGCGGCACTCGAATCGGCGAGTCCGTCGAATCCGTCGGGTCCGGCGAGGCCACCGGCGGATGACCTTCGTCGGCAAGCTCGCAGCCTACGCTGAACTCGGCAAGCCCCGGTTGTCGGCCCTCGCCGTGTTCGCGGTCGTGGCCGGCATCTTCATGGCGTGGCCGGCGAAGACCGCCTGGCCGCCTCTCGATCTGCTGGTGATGACGACGGCCGGTACCTTCCTCGCCGCCGGCGGTGCCGCCGCGCTCAACATGTATCTCGAACGCGAGCTCGATCCGCTCATGGAGCGGACGCAGGGTCGGCCGCTGCCGACCGGGCGGCTGTCGCCGCGCGAGGTGATGGCGTTCGGGTTGGGGGCGTCGTTGCTCGGTCTCGGCCTGGTGCTGTTCGGCTCGGCGCCGCTCGAGCCCGATGGCTCGCGTCACATCGGCGCGCTCAACTGGTATTCGGCCGGTCTGTGCGGCGCCATCATCGTGAGTTACGTCGCGATCTACACGCCGATGAAGGTCCGCACGCCGCTCAACACGTTGGTCGGCGCGATTCCGGGCGCGTTGCCGCCGGTCGTCGGTCATGCCGCGCTGGTCGGCCAGCTGGCATGGGCGCAGCTGGTGTTGTTCCTGATCGTGTTCTGCTGGCAGATCCCGCACTTCCTCGCCATCGCCTGGCGCTATCGCGAGGACTACCGCAAGGCGGGGATGCAGATGCTGCCGGTGCTCGACCCGACCGGCGTGCGCACGGGGATCTACATGGTGCTCTACGTCGGCGGCCTCGGCATCGCGAGCACGCTGCCGTTCCTGACCCGGATGGCCGGCGAACGCTACATCGTCATTGCATTGCTGCTCGATGTGCTGTTCATCGTGCCCACCGTGTTCGCCGCGTTGACCCGCCGGGACGCGGCGATGCGCATGACCTTCCTGACCTCCATCGTCTACCTGCCGCTGCTGTTCCTCACGATGGTGTGGGACCGCCATCTGCCATGAGTTCCGATCCGAGTTCCGGCCCCGCGGTACGAGCCGAGGGTCTGTCGTTCCGCTACGGCCAGCGTCAGGCGCTCGACGGCATCGGCTTTCTGGTCGAACGCGGCGCCGCGCACGGCTTCCTCGGCCCCAACGGCTCCGGCAAGTCGACGTTGTTCAAGCTGCTGTCGACCCTGGTGCCGATGCAGCAGGGCAGCGTCAGCATGCTCGGTTTCGACCTCGGGCGTGAGGCGAAGGCGCTCAGGCACCGGCTCGGGGTCGTGTTCCAGTCGCCAGCGGTCGACCAGAAGCTGACCGTGCGCGAGAACCTGCGCTACGGCGGGCTGATGATCGGCCTGTCGGGGAACGAGCTCGGCGCGCGCATCGACGCCATGCTCGAGGCGGCGCGGCTCGGCGATCGTGAACGGGACCGGGTCGGCGAACTCTCCGGCGGCCTGCGGCGCCGCGTCGAGATCGCCAAGTGCCTGCTCGGCAGACCCGAGATCGTGCTGCTCGACGAGGCCAGCACCGGGCTCGATCCGGCGGCGCGCCAGGACATGTGGGCCGTGCTGCGGGCGCAGAGCGAGGTCACGGTCCTGTTCACGACGCACCTGATGGACGAGGCCGCCGAGGCCGACCATCTGACGTTGCTCGACGAAGGTCGGATCGTGGCGACCGGCCGGCCGGCCGAGCTCGTGCGCGAGGTCGGCGACCAGGTGCTCGAGATCGAGAGCGTCGATGTCGAGAGCCTGCGCGCCCAGGTCCGCGACGAGTTCGGGCGTGACGGCGACGTCGTCGACGGCACCTTGCGGATCGAGGGCACCGGCATGCACGAGTTGATTCCGGCGGTGATGCAGCGTCATGGCGAGCGGGTGCAAAGACTGCAGCTGTCGCACCCCTCGCTGCAGGACGTCTTCCTGCGCAAGACCGGCAAGCGCTTCGTGGTCGACGAGCCGGAGCTGTCCGGCGCGGCGGCGGGCGCGGCGAAGGGACGGAGGCGACGCCGATGATGCGCGCAGTCTTCGCCCTGTGGCACCGCGAGATCGTGCGCTTCCTGCGTGACCGGCCGCGCGTGACCGGTTCGCTGCTGCAGCCGATCATCTTCTGGGCCCTGTTCAGCGGCGCCCTGCACGGCTCGTCGTTCAGGCCGGGCGGCGTCGACTACGGCCGCTACTTCTTCGTCGGCACGCTGGCGATGATCACGTTGTTCACGGCGATCTTCGCCACCATCACCGTGATCGAAGACCGCAAGGAGGGGTTCCTGCAGGGCGTCCTGGTCTCGCCGGCGCCGCGGGCGGCGATCGCGCTCGGCAAGATCCTCGGCGGTGCCACCCTCGGGCTCGGACTGGCCGTCGTCTTCCTGGTGTTCGCGCCGCTCGCCGGGGTGCCGCTCGATTGGACCTCGGCGCTGTCGGCGTTCGGCGTGCTGGCCGTGCTCGCGATCGCGGTCACCGGGCTCGGCTTCACCCTGGCCTGGCTGATGGAGAGTTCGGCCGGCTATCACGGCATCATGATGCTGTTCCTGATGCCGATGCTGCTGCTGTCGGGCGCGTTCTTCCCGATGGAGGACGCGCACGTGCTGATGAGCTGGATCCGCCACGTCAATCCGATGACCTACGGCGTCGGCGCCCTGCGCCATGTCCTGCAGGCGGAGGTCACGGGCGTGCCGTCGTTCGCCGTCTGCATGTCGGGCACCGTCGTGTTCGCGCTGGTGACCTTCGGTCTGGGTACCTGGGTCGTCACCCGGCGCAGCGTCCGCGACGTGAGGTGATCGGATGCTCGCCGAGTTCGACTTCCGTGTGCTGGCCGATGTCGACGCGCTGCTGAACGGCATCGCGTTCGTGTTGATCTGCGCCGGTCTGATCGCGGTCAAGCGCGGTCAGGTCGAGCTGCACAAGAAGCTGATGCTGGCGGCCGTCGGCGTGTCGGCGCTGTTCCTGTGCTGCTACCTCGTCTACCACGTGATGGGCGAACCCGTGCGCTACCGGCGCGACGACTGGACCCGACCGGTCTACTTGGTGCTGCTCGGCACCCACGTCGTGCTCGCCGCGGTGCAGGTGCCGCTGATCCTGCGAACGGTGTGGCTCGGGCTGAAGGACCGCCGCGCGCAGCATCGCCGGTGGGCGCGCATCACGGCCCCGATCTGGCTCTACGTGTCGGCGACCGGCGTCATCGTCTACTGGGTCCTGTATCGCTGAGCGACGGACGGGTCGCGCATCGCCTCAGGCGACCGGCTGCGGGTCCATCGACAACTCGTCGACTCGATACAGCCGGGCGGCGATACAGGACCAGACGTTCGGATGCGTCTCCATGACCTCGCCGGTGCGGCGATCGCAGCGATGAACGGTGTGCGGATCGGAGCCGAGGCCGACGACATGAACCGACATGTCCCAGCTGTTCTCGGCGAAGGCGAACGCCGCCTTCGGCATCCAACCCAGGGCGTCCAGTTCGTGATTGAGACGGAGCACGCTGTCGGGATAGCGGGGGTATTCACTGACGCCGTGCTGGTCGCAGTTGTAACCGTAGACCCGGAACGCACCCCGCCACAGCGACATCCCCGCACATCGCCGATAGAAGCTGCGCAGCCCACCCGGTATCGGCGACTGCAGGAGCTCCTGGAGCCTGTGCAGCTGTTGATGCGATAGCCCGGGGTAGACGACGTGCACCCATTCCTCGTTGCCGCCGTCGGGAACGGAAGCGATGAGTTCGGTGCCGCACGGCAGCTTCTTGTGGCCGAGCTGTCGCCACTTCTCGAACAGGTTCTGGATGCCCGCGATGCTGGAGAATGGGGTTTTTGTGTTCACGCTCATTTCCTCTCCGGCAATCTTCTCGGCCTGGCGGTCGTCGCAATTGCATGGGGTTCTTCCCCTATGGCAGGTGCGGAGGAGTGCCTGTCCATTCGAGGGCCGGATGATGACCGAGTGGGCACCGGAAACCGGAGGTGAGCCGGCGTCTCGCGTCCGGCGCTGGTCAGGTCTGCGGCGATCAGGCCAGCGCAGGTTGCGCACCTTCGGCCAGCGTGTTGGCCAGGCATTGCCAGAAGCTGGTGTAGGTGCCGATGACACGGCCGGTTCGGCGATCGCAGCGGGAAACCAATGGGGTGTCGCGCCGTGTGCTCACCAGAATCACCGACTGCTGCCGGTGATTCTCGGCGATGGCGAAGGTGTGACGCGGCTTCCATCCGAGCTCGTCGATCTCGCGGTCGAGCACGAACACGTCGGCCGGGTAGCGCGCGTTGCGGCGCCCGCCATCGTCGTCGGGGTGGAAGCCATGGACTTCGAACGTCCCGTTCCAGAGCGATAGGCCGGATGTCCGCCGGTAGAAGGAACGCAGGTCGCGCGGCATCCTGCACGCCATCTTGCCTTCCATGGCCGTGACCTCGGCAACCGTCAGGCCGCGGTAGATGATGTGGAGCCAGTCGGGGTTCTCGATTCCATCCACCGGGCCGATCAGCTCGGTTCCTGATCGCAGCCGTCGTGATCCGAGGATTCGCCATTCGTCGAACATGGACTGGACCCTGGCGATGCTGGCGAGTGGCGTGGTCATGTTCACGGCAGACGGTAGATCGGTCGCCGAGTAGACCCTGTTGATGGGATCCTTCCCGTACGGGGAGTCCATGACATCGGCGGCGCCGTGGCGATCGGCGGAGCTCTCGGATCGTGGTGCTGGCGTCACGCTGCCTCGGCCGCCATCCTTCCCCGCATCACGGCACCATGCTGCATACCCTCCACATTCGCAATCTGGCCCTGATCGAGTCGGCGGAGATCCGTTTCGCCGAAGGCCTGACCGTCGTGTCCGGCGAGACGGGCGGCGGCAAATCGCTGCTGGTTCTGGCGCTCGCTCTGCTGCGCGGAGTCAAGGCACCGGCGACCCTGGTGCGGCATGGCAGCTCGGAGCTGCAGGTCGACGGTGAGTTCCATCTCGGTGCCGGTGAGCGCAGCCAGACGATCGCCCGCATCGTCGCCGAGGTCTGCGGCGCGCCGGTCGAGGACGAGCTGCTGCTGGTCACCCGCATCATCGATCGCGCCGGTCGGAACCGCGTCCGGATCGCGGGTCGTCCGGCGACGCTGGGCGCCCTGAGGCAGCTCGGCGCCGTGCTGCTCGAGATCCATGGCCAGGGCGATACGCGCGCGCTGATGCGGCCCGAGATCCAGTGCGAGACGCTCGATGCCTTCGCCGGCACGCAGCCGTTGCGCGCCGAGTTCGCCGCTACGCTGCAGCAGGCGCGATCGATTCGGGCACGACTCGATGCGTTGACCTCGGGCGAACGCGCACGGCGGCAGCATCTCGAGTTCCTGCGCTTCCAGCACGCGACCATCGCGGAGCTCCGGCTCGACGAAGGCGAGGTCGAAGCGCTCGAGGCCGAGCTGCAGATCCTCGAGAACCTCGACGCGATGCAGCAGCGTCTCGACGAATCGCTCGAGGCGCTGCAGGACGGCGATGACAGCGCCAGCGACCGCCTGGGTCGGGCCACGCGAGCGCTGCAACACGCGGCCGAGATCGACCGCCGCCTCGAACCGTCGGTCGAACGCCTGGAAGAGATCGCGGACCTCGTCGCCGATGTCGGCCGCGAACTGCAATCGAGTCGCGCCGGGCTCGATATCGATCCGGCCCGCCTGCGCGAAGCGTCGGCGCGTCTCGACGAGATCCACGCCGTGCTCAAGCGATTCGGTCCGACCGAGGCGGACCTGCGGCGCAACTTCGCGGCCGTGACCGCCGAACTGGACGCGGCCGAGGATGCCGACGTCGCCCCTGAGGGACTCGCCGCCGAGCTGCGCGAGCTGACCGAGCGATGTCGAGGGCTCGGCGACAAGCTGGTCCGGGCCCGGACCAAGGCCGGCAAGCCGTTCTGCGAGCGGATCTGTGCCGAGCTGCGCGACCTCGGCATGCCGCACACGGAAGTGCGCGTCGCGATGGCGACTCCGGTGGCCGCGGCTGACCTGCTCGACGACGCGACCGAACACGGGCCGGCGGCGGTGGACATCGAGGTGCGGATCAACCCGGGCGAGCCGTTCCACTCGATGCGCGACACGGCTTCGGGTGGTGAGCTGGCCCGCATCGTGCTGGCGGTGAAGAAGACGTTGGCCGACCAGGACCGGGTCCCGCTGCTGGTGCTCGACGAGATCGATGCCGAGATCGGCGGACGCCTCGGTCTGGCCGTCGGCAAGAAGCTGCACGAGGTGGCCCGGCATCACCAGGTCGTCATCGTCACCCACCTGGCGCCGGTGGCCGCCTGGGCCCAACATCACTTCGTCGTCCGCAAGCAGGTCGATCGGGCGCACGACGGCGATCGCACGCGTTCGACCGTGCGGCTGCTCGAGCCGAAGGAGATCGAGAAGGAGCTCGCTGCGATGGCGACCGGAGACGAGAGCGACGGCGCCTCGTTGCGGCAGGCCAGGCGTCTCGTGGCCAAGGCGAAGGAGATCGGCGAGAGTCGCTGAGGTTCCCTCCATGCCGCTGCGGCCCGGGCCGCAGCCTCGGCATCACCTCAATAGCCGATCCACGACGCGACCACCAGCGCACCGACCGCGACCACGAGCAGCTGCAGCAACAGCGGCACGACGAATCGGGCCCAGCGCACGAACGGGATCCGGGCCAGCGCCAGCATGCCCATCAGCAGCGCGTTGGTCGGCACGATCATGTTCATGAAGCCGTCGCCGGTCTGGTAGGCGAGGACGGCGGTCTGTCGCGAGACGCCGGTGAGGTCGGCGAGCGGCGCCATGATCGGCATCGTGACGTAGGCCTGACCCGAACCCGACGGGATGAAGAAGTTGGCCACGCATTGCACGCCGAGCATGCCGGTCGAAGCCCCGAACGAACCGGCACCCTTGATCGCCTCGGCGATGCCGTTGATCACGGTGTCGATCACCTCGCCATCGTCGAGCACGACCTGGATGGTGCGCGCGACCCCGATCAGGAGCGCCGTCGTCGTCATGTCGGCGGCGCCCTCGCAGAACTTGTTGGCGACCTGGTTGGGGCTGACTCGCCCGACGACGGCGGCCAAGATGCCGAGGCCGAGGAAGACGGCCATCAGCTCGGTGAAGTACCACTCCCAGCCCGAGGCCTCGGAGACGCCATAGACGATGACGACGATGGTGGCGACGAACATCGCCATCACGATCACCCTTGCCGGCGTCAGCGCGGTGTCGGCCGGCATCTCGTAGCCCTTCGAGTAGTCGATGTCGCGCACCAGGCTCAACTCCGGGTCGCGCTTGATCCGGTTGGCGTAGCGCACGATATGCAGCACGCCGACGGCCGTGGAGACGAGCATGTAGACGACCCGGAACACCCATCCCGAGGCGGGAGGCAGCCCGGCGATGTCCTGCGCGATCATCACCGTGAACGGGTTGATGGCGGCGCAGCCGTAGCCGACGCCGGCGCCGATGTAGACGATGCCGAGCCCGACCACGGCGTCCATGCGCAGCGCCAGGCACAGCGTCACGAGCAGCGGGATGAACGGCATGTACTCCTCGGCCATGCCGATCGTCGACGAGCCGATCGCGAACAGCAGGGTCATGATCGAGATCAGCAGCACGGGCTTGTCGGCGAAGCCGTCGATCGCCTTGCCGATCAGGGCGTCGATGGCGCCGGTGGCGCGCAGGATGCCGATCACGCCACCGACGACGAAGACGAAGAAGATGATCTCGGCGCCCTCGGCGAAACCCTTCGGGATCGCCATCAGGATCTTCCAGATCGCCGACAACGGCTCGTACCAAGGAGTGGCCGCGGCGGCCTCGGCGACGGCGTAGCTGCCCGGCAGCACGCGAAGGTGGACGTGCTGATCGGCGAGCGCCTTCTTCCAGCTCTCGATCTCGGCCGCGGTCGGCGCCGAGCCGGTCTCGACCCAGCGATTCACCAGCGCCCCGACCGTGGCCTCGATATGGGTTCCCGGGTGCCAGGCTTCGTCAGCCGCGGGCGCTCCGGCCTCCCATTCCGTGACCGTTCCCGCCGAGACGTGGAACAGCGCCGCGACCTCGGCCACGCCCAGTCCGCGGGCCGCGCGTGCCGCCGCGAGGCGCTGCCGCAGCGGCGACTGGCCGACGAGCTCGACGAACGGCGCGCCTTTGTTGGGCATCGGCTCCTTGTCGAACTTCCCCTTGGGCAGGACATAGGTCAGGATCTGCGCCAGGACGACCATGGCGAAGATCAGGACGAGCGAATGCGGAAAGCGGCTCGGCTTGTTCACCTGCTGATCATCACCGAGGATCGGGCCAGTTGCGAACAGAGCTGACATCGAAGGTGCCCGACATGACGCCTCCCTACTACGCCGTCATCTTCACCACCGACCTCGCCGCGGATGCTCCCGGCTACGAGGCCACGGCCGCGCGCATGGTCGAGCTGGCGCGCCAGCAGCCGGGGTTCCTCGGCATCGAGTCCGCGCGCGACGGACTCGGCATCACGGTCTCGTACTGGCGTGACCTCGACTCGATCGCGGCGTGGCGGGAGCAGGCCGAGCACGCCATGGCGCGGCAGGCCGGGCGTGAGCGCTGGTATCGCGGCTACCGGCTGCGGGTGGCGCGCGTCGAGCGGGACACCGCCGCCGGCAGTCTGCAGAACTGACGTCTCCGCGCTGTTTCGTGGCGCGGCCAGGACCTTCCCGCTAGAACGACGCCGTGCAGCCTGAGGTGTCGACAACGCAGCTCTTCCCGATGATTCCGCCCCGTCTCGCTGAGAGGGTCCGCGGATGAGTCGACGCCACGAGGATCGCAGACCCAAGGGGTCGGCCCGCGGAGCCGGCGACGGCAACAGGAGCGGCGGCCCGGGCCCGGCGAGACGTGGTGCCGCCGGCCGCGGTGCGACGCTGCCGGGTCAGGGTCGCAAGCCGCGGCAGAGCCAACGGCGCCAGCAGGGCATCGTCGTCACGCCGGCGAAGAAGGCGGTCGGCTCGACCAAGGACGGCAAGGTCCGCCTCAATCACTTCCTGGCCCAATGCGGTCTCTGCAGCCGGCGTGCGGCCGACGAGCTGATCGCCGCCGGCCGCATCGAGGTCAACGGCGAGCGGGTCATCGAGCTCGGCGTCCGGGTCGATCCGTTGCTGGACGAGGTGCGCTTCGACGGCAACAGGGTGCGGCCCGAGAAGACGGTCTACGTGCTGTTCAACAAGCCGAAGGGCGTCGTCTGCACCAACGCGCGACACGAGCAGAAGAAGCGCGTCATCGACTTCCTGCCGACGGTTCGGGGCCGGCTGTTCACGGTCGGCCGACTCGATCTCGACAGCGAGGGTCTGATCCTGCTGACCAACGACGGCGAGTTCGCGCTCGAGATGACGCATCCGCGCTTCGGTGTGCCCAAGCTCTACAGCGTCGTGTTGCGCGGCCAGGTCTCGCAGGAGGAGCTGAGCCAGGCCCGCGGCGGCGTGTGGCTGTCGGAGGGGCCGACTGCCGGCATGAACATCCGCGTCGATCGGACGGCGCGCGACCGCACCTATCTCAAGGTCACGTTGCGCGAGGGCAAGAACCGCGAGATCCGTCGCGTGTTCGCCAAGCTCGATCATCCCGTCATCTCGTTGAAGCGCATCCGCATCGGCCTGCTGAACCTGCACGGGCTGGCGAGCGGCGAGTGGCGCTTCCTGCAGGCGCACGAGGTCGACGAGCTGAGACTGCAGGCGCGGGGCGAAGGTCAACCGATGGAGGGTGGGGTTTGAGCGAACCGAAGATGTTGCCGGACGTGAGGGTCGTCGAGCTCGACAACGGCTTTCGCGCCCTACTCGTCGAGCGCGGGCCGTTGCCCGTGGTCGCATCCGTGCTGTGGTACCAGGTCGGGGCGCGCGACGAACGCACCGGCGAGTCCGGGGTCTCGCACTTCCTCGAACACATGATGTTCAAGGGCACCGATCGCTTCGGCAAAGGCGTGATCGACCTGCTGACGAGCAAGATGGGCGGCAGCAACAACGCCTTCACCGACAACGACAGCACGGCCTACTACTTCTCGTTGGCCGCGGACCGCTGGCAGACCGCGCTCGAGATCGAGGCCAGCCGCATGACCGGTTGCCTGCTCGATCCGCTCGAGTTCGCCAGCGAGAAGAAGGTCGTGCTCGAGGAGCTGGCGATGGGCGAGGACGAGCCGTGGCGTCCGCTGTACCAGGCCTGTGAGTCGCTGCTGTTCATGGTGCACCCGTACCATCATCCGGTGATCGGCTATCGCGAGGATCTCGAACGCATGCCCGTGCAGTGCATGCGCGACTACTACCAGACCCACTACGGCCCCAATCGGGCCTGTCTGACCGTCGTCGGCGCGATCGACGCGGCGCAGACCGAGGACCGGATCCACGAGCTGTTCGGTGGTCTGCCGAGCGTCGCTCTGCGGGCCGTTCCGTTGCGCGAGCCGGTGTCGGCCGGCGAGCGTCGGGCCGAGATCCGCACGCCGCACTCGGTGACGCGCCTGTGCATCGGCTTCCCGACCTGTCGCATGGGCGAAGGCGATGACTACGCGCTCGACGTCCTGGCCCATGATCTCGGCAACAGCAAGAACAGCCGGCTCTACAAGCGGCTCGTGCTCGAGGACGAACTGGTCACCGACGTCAGCGTGATCAACGAGACCAGGCAGGATCCCGGCGCGCTGTTCATCCTGTGCGAGCTGCGAACGGGCGCCGATCCGGCGCGGGTCGAGGCCGCGATTCGCGAAGAGGTGCAGCAGCAGGCCATGGCGGGTGTGGCCGGCGCCAACCTGAAGCGGATCAGGACCCAGATCAGCGCCTCGTTCCTGTTCCAGGACGAGTCGGCGCTCGATCAGGCGATGAAGATAGCCCGCTTCGAGGCCGGTACCCCGCGCGGCTACCGGACCCTCGAGGAGGTGCTGCCGACCTATGCGGCGCTGACCAATGCCGAGCTGCGGCGGGTCGCGGCGCGCTATCTCGATTTCGATCATGCGGTCGTCGTCTGGGCGCTGCCGGCGCAGAGCGGGATGGCCGGCAGAGCCAAGGCGAAGTCCAAGCCAAAGCCCAAAGCCAAAGCCAAGGCCAAGGCCAAGGCGAAGGCGAAGGCGAAGGTGCGGCGATGAGCACCGACATCCGGCTCGACATCGGCGAACGGAAGCTGGCGAGCGGCCTCGCGCTGCTCGCCGTTCGCAATCCGGGCGTGCAGACCTTCGCTGGCGTGGTCACGCTCGAGATCCGGGCCGGCGCCGAACCCGAGGACAAGGCCGGCCTGGCCAACCTGGTCGGCTCCTGTCTCGACGAGGGCACCGAGAAGTACGAAGACCTCGCGTTGGCCTCGGCGGCCGAGAGCCTCGGCGCCTCGCTCGATGGCAACCATCGCGGTGGCGTCGTGATGGCGCCGGCGAGCTCGGAGAAGCCGGCGCTGCAGCTGCTGCGCGAGATCGTGACCCGGCCGACGTTCCCGAGCCGGTCGGTGCGTCGGGTGCAGGGTGAGGTCTTGACCGAGATCCGCGCCGAAGAGGACGACCCGCGCGTCGTCGCGGGGCGTCGGTTCCGCAAGCAGATCTACGGTCGCCACCCGCTCGGGCGCCCGGCGCAGGGGACCGCGGCATCCGTCGCTGCGCTGGCGCCGAAGGACCTGCGCGCCTTCCATCGCAAGTGGTTCCAACCGGCCGATGGCTATGTCGCGGCCTCGGGACCGGATGATCCGGCGGTCACGCTCGATCGTCTGGAGCAGATCTTCAAGGGCTTCCGCGGCAAGGCCGTCGAACAGGTCGCGGTACCCGAGGTCGCACTGGCCGCTTCGGCGCACAACACCCACGTGCCGATGGCGCGCGAGCAGGTCCACATCTACCTCGGTCACCTCGGCATCCGGCGCGCGTGTCCGGACTTCTACGTGCTCTCGGTGATGGACCACATCCTCGGCACCGGACCCGGCTTCACGTCGCGATGCGCGCGGAAGCTGCGCGACGAGCAGGGGCTCTGTTATGCCGTGAGCGCGGGCATCACCTCGAGCGCCGGCGAGGAACCCGGCATGTTCACGGCCTACATCGGCACCTCCCCGGAGCATCGCCAGCAGGCGATCGACGGCTTCCTGGCCGAGATCGAACGCATCCGTTCCGAACCGCCGAGCGAACAGGAGCTCGACGACGTCAAGCAGTACCTGACCGGCAGCTTCGTTTTCGCCTTCGAACGCAACAACAACCTGGCATCGTACGCGGTGCGAGCCAAGCGCTTCGGTCTCGGCTTCGATTTCCTGCACCGCTATCCCGACATCATCCGGGCGATCACGGCCGAGCAGGTGCGCGATGCCGCCGAACGCTACCTGCACCCGGATCGCATCGCGGTCATCAGTGCCGGGGCGTCCTGACGTGGCGGTGGCGGTGCCAACCCTGGAGACGGTGCTCGCCGCGCTGCAGCGGGTCGCGCCGCTCGAGCTGGCCGCCGAATGGGACAACACCGGTCTCTTGATCGAGCCGCGCGGTCGCCGGCGACGAGTCGGCCGCATCGTCCTCTGCATCGACCTCGCCGAGCGCGTGGCGATCGAAGCCGAGAGAGCGGGCGCCGACCTCGTCGTCGCCTACCACCCGACCATCTTCCAGCCGCTGCGTCGGCTCGACATCGGCGACGGCAAGCAGCGCGCGGTGCTGCACGCGGCGCGGGCCGGGTTCGCCGTCTACTCGCCGCACACCGCGCTCGACGCGGTCGACGGCGGCATCGCCGACTGGTTGGCCGACGGCGTGCTGGCCGGTGACGAGGCCAAGGAACGTCGCCCCTGCGGCGATGGCGACTACGGTCGCGTCGTCGAGCTGCCGCGTGCCATTCCGCTGTCGCGACTGCTGCAACGCATGAAGCGGGCGCTGCGGCAGAAGCACCTGCAGGTCGCCCGACCCGACACCGGGCCGTCGTCGGTGCGCCGGGTCGCCGTCGCCGCCGGCGCCGGCGGCAGCATCCTGCGCGGCGAAGCCGCGGACGTGTTCGTCACCGGCGAGATGTCGCACCACGAGGCGCTCGCCGCCGTCGCGACCGGGACCAGCGTCGTGCTGGCCGGACACAGCAACACCGAGCGCGGCTACCTGCCGTTGCTGCGGCGAAGGCTGCGGCGCGAACTTGGCGCCGAGGTCGACATCCGGATCGCCAGGAGCGACCGCGATCCGTTTGCGATCGTGTAGAGCCGGGCCCTACTTCGGCGCGTCGTCGCCGTCGCTGAGCAGCTTCGCCAGGCGCGACAGCCCGCGATAGACGAGGTTGCGAACGGCGCCTTCACTGCGGCCCATCGCCTCGGCGATCTCGGCGTAGTCGAGCCCGACGATCCGCTGCAGCGAGATCGCCTCGCGGTAGTCGGGCTCGAGCTTGTCGAAGGCCGCCTCGAAGCGGGCCAGCTGCTCGCGGCCCGAGGCGACGCGGCTCGGCGTGCACAGCGTGCCGTAGAACTGCAGCACGGAGTTGGTGCCGTCGCTGCTGTCGACCACGCGCCGCTGTGGGACCTCGCGCGCCATGTCGCGCTTCTGGGCGCCATAGAACTCGCGCTTGTTGATCACCTTGTGCAGCGCGTGCTTGCAGAGCCAGTGCCTGAACTGCCCCTCGCCACGGAATTCGAACTTCGGCAGATCGGCGAGCACCTCGCCGCAGACGGACTGCACGAGGTCGGAGAGCGACTCCTTGAGCCGGACCGCGGCGCCGGCCTGCAGCCGCAGGTAGGCCTCGAGCTGGGGCAGGCTGCGCACGAGCAGCTCGCCGAGCGCCTCGGCCTCGCCGTGCCTGGCCCGCAGCAGCAGGGAGTCTGGGTCGTCAGGCGTCATATCTCGGCAGGTCGTTCCTCGGGTTTGCGGATGGCGTGACGCCAGATGTAGTTGACGATCGGGATGCCGAGCAGCAATCCCCAGACGCCGAACAGCTTGCCGCCGACGGTCAGCACGATCAGCACGACCACCGGGTTCATATGCATGTGGTGGCCGTAGATCTGCGGGTTGAGGACGTAGGTCTCGATGGCGTGGATGATGCAGATCAGCATGATCGCCAGCATCATCGTGCCGACGCCGCCGGTCTGCAGGGCGACGAGGCAGATCGGCGCCGAGCTCATGAAGGTGCCGGCGACCGGGATGAAGCTGCAGAAGAACACGATCGTCGACAGCACCAGCAGGTTCTCGAAGTCGAGCATCCAGATGCCGATCGCGGTCAGGATGGTGTTGACGATGGCGATGAACAGCTGGGCCTCGAGCGCGCGACCGAGGACGCGGCCGAAGCCGGCGATGTTGTCGGCGACCTCGTCGTAGATGAAGCCGACCTTGGTGTTGCCGAGGCCGCGGACACCGCGGCTGATCTTGGGCAGATCGAGCACGATCAGGAACGAGAACAGCAATGCCAGCAGGAAGGCCGAGGCATAGCCGAGGACGGACTGGCCGATCTGCAGCGAACTCGCCGCCAGGGTGGCCTTGGCCTTCTCGAAGAGGTCGGCGATCAGGGCGAGCTTCGTCGCCGGCGGCGGTACGGGGCTGCCGGGGGACTGGGTGTCGGTGCCGGGCGTCTTGGCCGGGTCCTGCCCGGCCTGCTCGGGCGGCGAAGCGCCAGGTGGGTCGCCGTCGCCGGAGCCGGCGTCGTCCTTGACGCGGTCGGCCGCGGCGCCGGCCTCTTTGGCGATGCCACCGGCGATCGCCTTCTTGCTCTCGAGCTCGGCCCGGGCCTCCTGGCGTGCCATCTCCTGATGCTTGAGCAGCGGCTCGTGGATCGCCGGCCATTTCCTGATGAACTTGTCGAGTTCGACGTCGGCCTGCTCGATGTAATCGTCGCGGTTCTTCCAGAAGGTCATCGCCTGCTCGTTGACCTGCGGGGCAAGCGTGAAGCCGGTCGCGAACAAGGTGCCGAGAAACACCAGGCCGACGATGGTCACCCGCAGCGGGCGGCTCTTGATGCGATGGGCGAGCCCGTCGACGCCGTGCGCCTGGATGTAGGCGAACACGAAGGTCAGGAAGATCAGCAGCAGGAACGGGCTCAGGATGTAGAGCACCGCGAGCAAGAGGCCCCAGACGAACGTTCGCGTCCCCAGCGAGAAGATGCGGTCCCAGGGCGGCGGCAGGCTCTTGGCATTCTCGGTCAGCGACGACATCGAGCGGACCGTACGACGCCGGCCGGCGGATCGCCAGATGGCAGGAAGAATGTCGGGGCCCACTGCGGACTGGGCAGTCGCGCCAGAACAGGCAATGATGGGTCGGTGCGGTTCCTGGCAGCTCTCAGCTCGGTCGCGCTCGCCGGTTGCGGCGAGCCCGAGGTTCCCGTTCTCACCCGGCACCAGTTGCCGCCGCGGGCGGCCGTCGCCGGGACGCTGTTCGCGCGACTCGATTCGGCCCAGACCGGACTCACCTTCAGCAACGAGCTGCGCCGCGAGAACGTCGTCGCCTACGTCTACACCGGCTCGGGAGTGGCGGTCGGCGACTACGACGCCGACGGCATGCCGGACGTCTACCTCGTCTCCCAGGACGGGCCGAACAAGCTGTTCAGGCAGGTCGCGCCGCTGCGCTTCGTCGACGTCACGGCGGCGGCCGGCGGGCTAGACGGCGGCGACGCCTGGGGTTCGGCCGCGACCTTCGCCGATGTCGACGGCGACGGTGATCTCGACCTCTACGTCTGCAATCTCGAGTCGCCCAACCTGCTCTACCTCAACCAGGGCGACGGCACGTTCCGCGAAGGCGCCGGGCGCCGAGGTCTGGCCGCGATCGCGACCAGCACCGGCGCTGCGTTCGCCGACTACGACAACGACGGCGACCTCGACCTCTACCTGCTGACCAATCGCATGCTGATGCCGCAGCTGCCCGACGAGATCGTCGCCGAGGTCACGCTGCCGGCAGACATCAAGCGTTCGAAGAAGGAGCTGTTCCCGCCGTATCCGAGCGAGTTCCCACGCGTCGACGGCAAGCTCGTGGTGCCGCCCGGATACGAGGACTTCTGCTTCGTGCAGGGCGAGCACATCTTCCTCGCCGGCCAGTGCGATCGGCTCTATCGCAACGACGCCGGCATCTTCCGCGATGTGACCGCCGACGCCGGTATCCACGACCAGGGCAACGGGCTCGGCGTCGTATGGTGGGACTTCGACGACGACGGTCGGCTCGACCTCTACGTCGCCAACGACCTGCAGTCGCCCGACAAGCTCTATCACAACCTCGGCGACGGCACGTTCGCCGACGTGACCGGGGACATGCTGCCGTGCACGGCGTTCTTCGGCATGGGCTGCGACTTCGGCGATCTCGACCGCGACGGCCGCCTCGACCTGATGGTCGCCGACATGTCGAGCACGACGCACTACATGAGCAAGATGCTGATGGGCAACATGGACCAGCACCGCTGGTTCCTGATGAACAGCTCGCCGCCGCAGCTGATGCGCAACGTGCTCTACCACAACACCGGCACCGGGCGCTTCGCCGAGGCCGCGCGCATGGCGCACCTGGCGAGCACCGACTGGACCTGGAGCGTGCGCTTCGCCGACTTCGACGAGGACGGCTGGCTCGACTGCCACGTCACCAACGGCATCCCGGTGTTCACCGACGATCCCGACGCCGGGCGTGCCTTCAAGAGCCTCTGGGATCGCGGTCAGCAGCAGCAGGCGCTCGATCTCTACCGCAAGCTACCGCGCGTCGTCGAACGCAACATCGCCCGCCGCAACCTCGGCGGTCTCGACTTCGAGGACGTCGGCGCGACCTGGGGGCTCGACGAGGAATCGGTCGGTCAGGGTGCGGTGGTCGCCGACCTCGATCGCGACGGCGACCTCGACATCCTCGTCAACAACCAGAACGGCGAGGCCAGCCTGTTCGAGAACCGCAGCAGCGGCACCCATCGCATTCTCGTCGAGCTGCGCGGCACCGTCAGCAACGAACGCGGCGTCGGCGCCCGGATCACGGTGGTCGCGGGCGGCGGCACGCAGACCAGGCTCGTCATGCCGACGCGCGGCTACATGAGCGCCGGCGAGGCGATCGAGCACTTCGGCCTCGGCGCGGCGGATCGCCTCGACGAGCTGTCGGTGCGTTGGCCGAGCGGCATCGTGCAGGTGTTCCACGACGTCGCCGCCGATCAGCACCTGACGATTCGCGAGCAAGGGGCGAAGGCCGCCGCCGCGCCGAGCGCGGTGCCCAGGCCGTTGTTCGAGGCGCGATCGCAACCGACGTTCATGCACCGAGAGCGCGAGTTCGACGACTTCGCCGCCCAGCCGCTGCTGCCGCATCGCCTGTCCCGACTCGGTCCCGGGCTCGCCGCCGCCGACGTCGACGGCGACGGTCATGACGACGTCTGGATCGGTGGTGCGGCCGGTCAGGCCGGGTCGTTGCAGTTCGGCGGCGGGGCGGCGTTCACGGCGATCGAAGGACCGTGGCGCGGGGATGCCGAGTGCGAGGACCTCGGGGCGGAGTTCTTCGATGCCGACGGCGACGGCGACCTCGACCTCTACGTCGTCAGCGGCGGCATCGAGGCCGGCGAGCGGACCGAGCTGTTGCGCGACCGTCTCTATCGCAACGACGGTGAACGACGCTTCGTGCGCGACGATGCCGCCCTGCCCGATCTCCGTCACAGCGGCAGCTGCGTCGCGGCCGGTGACTTCGACGGCGACGGCGACCAGGACCTGTTCGTCGGCAGCCGCGTCGAGCCCGGCCGTTTCCCGCACGCGCCGACCAGCGTACTGCTGCGCAACGACGGCGGGCGGTTCGTCGACGTGACGGCGACGCTGCTGCCCGCGCTCGTCGACGCCGGCATGGTGACGGATGCGTGCTGGGCCGACCTCGACGGCGATGGCCACCTCGATCTCGTCATCGCGGCGCAATGGCAACCGGTGCGCGTCTTCGGCAACAAGGGCGGCGCCGGGTTCGAGGATCGCACCGCCGCGCTCGGTCTCGATGGCATCCGCGGTCAATGGAACGGGATCGCCGTCGCCGACCTCGACGCCGACGGCGATCTCGACCTCGTCGTCACCAACCTCGGACTCAACACCAAGTACAAGGCGGATCCGGAGCACGCGCTGCAGCTGTTCGCCCGCGACTTCGACGGCAACGGCACCTTCGACGTCGTCGAGGCCAAGTCCGCGGGCGGTCGGCAGCTGCCGGTCCGCGGCCTCAGCTGCAGCAGCAGCGCGATGCCGCACCTGGCCGAGAAGTTCAAGACCTACGACGCGTTCGCCCGGGCGACGCTGGGCGAGATCTACGGCGAGGCGCTCGACGGATGCCTCGCGCTGTCGGTGAACGAGCTGCGTCACGTCGTGTTCGAGAATCGCGATGGCCGTTTCGTGCCGCACCCGCTGCCGCGGGCGACGCAGATCTCGGTGGCCCACGGCATCGGCGTCGCCGACTTCGATGGCGACGGCCATCTCGATCTCGTGCTGGCGCAGAACAGCCACGCGCCCGAGCCGGAGACCGGCCCCAACGCCGGTGGCCTCGGCGCGTTCGTGCGCGGTGACGGCAGGCTCGGCTTCACCGCGATCGGCGCCGATCGGTCGGGGATCGTCATGCCCGAGGATGGCGTCGACATCGCCGTGCTGGATCTCGATGGCGACGGCCGTCCCGACTTCCTGTGCTCGACCAACGCCGGCCCGTTGCGCGCGTTCGTGGCGCGGAGTGGTTCGCGGTGAAGGGTGTGGCGCGATCGCTGCTGTCGGCATTCGCGCTGCTGCTGCCGTGCTGCGGTGGTCCGGACGCGAATGCGGCTGCGGATGCGGGGGTCAAGGCCGGTCACGATCGCATGGTCGCGCTGCTGCGCGATCTGGCCGATCAGGCCAAG